>NZ_BRCY01000028.1:0-41533 GCF_023708045.1 Halomonas sp. NCCP-2165 | reverse complement strand
CGCCTACCGACGTCGGTCCGCTAGGAGGCCCCCGGATGCTCACGCCCCGCACCCCCGCCCTGTTTCGCCGCCTGGACCTGCTGGAGTGGACCCTCTGCCACCGCCTGGCGGTGGCGGTCGATGCGGCGCCACTGCCGCTTGGCCTGCTGCGCCTGGCCAGCCGCCTGGGCGACTGGCCGGCCTGGGCGGCGCTGATCGCCATGCAACCCTTGCTGCATGGCTCCCTGGGCTGGCGACTCGCGCTACACTTCTCGCTCACCGCCCTGGTGGCGATCGCCCTCTATCGGCTGATCAAGACGCGGCTGTGTCGCGAGCGGCCCTCCATCAGCTTCCGCGTCATCCCCTGCCGGGAGCCGCCCCGGGACCGCTACAGCTTCCCCAGCGGCCACACCCTGCATGCGGTGCTCTTCACGCTGCTCAGCGCGGCGACCCAGCCCTGGCTGCTGCTGGTGGTGGTCCCCCTGGCGCTGCTGATCGCCGCCTCCCGGGTGGGTCTGGGGCTGCACTACCTCTCCGATGTGCTCGGCGGCGCCCTGCTGGGACTGGGTATCGGCCTGCTCGCCCTGTACTGGCTGCCCGCACTGCCCTGATAGCCGCCTTCTGGCACACTAGGGGCATCCCTGGCCGACGATGACCGCTGCCGATGCCCTCGACCGCCTGGCACCCCCTGCTCGACTCGCCCCCGTTATGGCGCCTCGATGACCTCCTGGGAGAACCGACGGCGACCCGCTTGTTGCACCGTCTGGCCGCCGAGATCCCCTGGGAGCGTCCCACCCTCAGGCTCTATGGCCGTGAACACCCAATTCCCCGCTACCAGGCCTGGATGGGCGACCCACAGGCCCGCTACCGCTATTCGGGACGCGACTTCTCGCCGCTGCCCTGGCAGCCGGCCCTGCTGGAGATCAAGGCCGAGATCGAGTCCCGCCTGGCAGGGCTTGGCCAGGCCGCTTCGTTCAATAGCGTCCTGCTCAATCGCTATGATGATGGCCAGGCGCGCATGGGCTGGCACAGCGACGATGAGCCGGAGCTGGGCGAGGCGCCGCTGATCGCCGCCCTGAGCCTGGGGGCCGAGCGGCCACTGCGCTTTCGCTGGAAGGATCGCCGCGACGCGGCCTTCAATGCCTGGCTGCCCCACGACAGCCTGCTGGTGATGGGGCCCGGCTGCCAGGACCTGCTGCAGCATGCCCTGCTGCCCCGCAAGGGGCGAAGTCACCCTCCCGGGCTGCGGATCAATCTGACCTTTCGTCGGATCCTGCCTCGTCGACGCTAACCCCAGAAACGCCGAAGGCCGAACGCATCGCGTCCGGCCTTCGGCGTTGCCGCCCGACTCGTGAGCAGCAAGATAACGGTATAACTACCCTCAGCCGCGATAGTACCCCGGCGTCACGAAGGGCATCTTGCTCACCGTCATCGGCAGGCGCTTGCCACGCACCTCGGCGAAGACCTGGGTCTCCGGGGCGCTCGCCTCGATGCCGACATAGCCCATGGCCACCGGCTTGCCGACGCTGGGACCGAAACCGCCGGAGGTGACCACGCCGATGCGCTCGCCCTCGGCGTTATACAGCTCGGCCCCCTCGCGGACCGGGGCGCGCCCCTCGCCGAGCAGGCCCACCCGCTTGCGGCGATGGTCCTTGTCCTGCACCTGCTGCAGGATCAGCTCGGCCCCGGGGAAGCCGCCGGCGCGCTCGCCTCCCAGGCGGCGCGGCTTGCCGATGGCCCAGATCAGCCCCGCCTCCACCGGCGTGGTCGCGGTATCGATATCATGCCCATAGAGGCACAGGCCCGCCTCCAGGCGCAGGGAATCCCGCGCCCCCAGGCCGATCGCTTCCACCTCGGCCTCGGCCAGCAGGCGCCGCGCCAGGGTCTCGCTGTCGGCGGCGGCCACCGAGATCTCGAAACCATCCTCGCCGGTATAGCCGCTGCGACTCACCCAGGCCTCGACGCCGTCGATGGTGAAGCGCGCGTGCTGCATAAAGACCAGCTCGCAGGCCTCGGGGCAGAGGCGACGCATCACCTCGGCCGCCTGGGGGCCCTGCAGGGCCAGCAGGCCGCGGTCGAGCAGCTCGAGGTCGTGTCCCGCCGCCAGATGGGCCTCCAGGTGAGCGATATCCTGCGCCTTGCAGGCGGCATTGACCACCAGATAGAGATGATCGCCGCCATTGACCACCATCAGGTCATCGAGGATACCGCCTTCGGGGTTGGTGAAGAGCGCATAGCGCTGCATCCCTTCCGGCAGGCCGACGATATCGGCGGGCACCAGAGCCTCGAGCGCCGCCGCCGGATCCGGCCCGCGCAGGATCAGCTGCCCCATATGGGAGACATCGAACAGCCCGCAGGCGGTGCGGGTATGCTCGTGCTCCTTCTTGACCCCCAGGGGGTACTGCACCGGCATCTCGTAACCGGCGAAGGGCACCAGCTTGGCACCCAGTTCCACGTGCAGGTCGTACAGCGGGGTTTTCTCGAGTTGGCTCATGGGAATTTCCGTCTGAGGTTGGGATCAGGCCGGGACGGGCGGCGCGACGCCGCCCGCCGACCGCTTACTTGGTCAGATCCTCCCCGGGCAGGACCTCCTTGCCGTCGAAATAGTCCTTGGTCAGCTTGAAGACCATCGGCGACAGCAGCGCCAGGGCGATCAGGTTGGGGATGGCCATCATGGCGTTGAAGGTATCCGCCATCAGCCAGATAAAGCCCAGCTGGGCCATGGCACCGAGCGGGATGGCCAGCACGAACAGCACCCGGTAGAGCATGATGGAGCGAGTGCCGAACAGGAACTGGAAGCACTTCTCGCCATAGAAGGACCAGCCGAGGATGGTGGTGAAGGCGAACACCGCCAGCGCCAGGGAGACGATCTGGTTACCCATGCCGGGCAGCGCCGCGTCGAAGGAGAGCGCGGTCAAGGAGGCGCCCGCCTCGCCCTCGACCCACACCGTGGAGGTGAGGATCACCAGGGCGGTGATGGTGCAGACCATGATGGTGTCGATAAAGGTACCCAGCATGGCGATCAGCCCCTGGCGCACCGGGTTCTTGGTCTGGGCGGCCGCGTGGGCGATGGGCGCGCTGCCCAGGCCCGCCTCGTTGGAGAAGATCCCGCGGGCCACACCGAAGCGGATCGCCGCCATCACCGCGGCGCCGGCGAAGCCACCCATGGCGGCGTGGGGGTTGAAGGCATAGTAGAAGATCATCGAGAAGGCATCGCCGATCTGGCTGGCGTTGATCGCCAGGACCACCAGGCCCGCGAGGATATAGAGGACCCCCATGATGGGGACCAGCTTGCCGGCGACCTTGGCGATCCGCTTGATGCCGCCGAGGATCACCGCCCCGGCCAGTACCATGATCACCACGCCGGTGACCCAGTGGGGCAGGCCGAAGGTGGAATCGAGGGCATCCGCCACGGAGTTGGACTGCACGGTATTACCGATGCCGAAGGCCGCCACGGCGCCGAAGAAGGCGAAGGCACCGCCCAGCCAGGCCCACTTCTTGCCCAGGCCGTTCTTGATGTAGAACATCGGCCCGCCGATATGGTTGCCTCCGCTGTCCACCTCCCGGTAGCGCACGGCGAGGACCGCCTCGGAGAACTTGGTGGCCATCCCCACCAGGGCGGTGATCCACATCCAGAACACCGCCCCCGGACCACCGAGGGCGATGGCGGTGGCCACGCCGGCGATATTGCCGGTGCCGATGGTGGCGGAGAGCGCGGTCATCAGGGCGTCGAAGGGCGAGATTTCCCCTTCCTTCTCCTCACCCTTGGCGGCGCGCCCTTGGAACATCAGCTTGAAGCCGGTGCCCAGCTTGCGGATCGGCATTAGCTTGAGTCCCGCCTGCAGGTAGATCCCCACCCCCAGCAGCAGGATCAGCATCAGTGGCCCCCAGACCACGCCGTTGATCGCAGAAAACAGATTCGTTAAGGCTTCCATGGAACCTTTCCCCTTTGGCTATTCTTGTTGGGCACGCGAGGTAACACGTGCGTCCTGGCGACTCACCGTCCCTGGATCAGGCAGGGAGTCGGTCGAGTGTGCGTAACATAGCGGATTCATCCGTCTTTCCTCCAGTCCACTATAGGAAATTCTTGTCACGCTGCGTCTAAGGTAGAATAGCAGAAGGCCTCGCCGCCGCCCCGCGCCCATCCAGGTTCGTGTCGACGGGCCGTTAACGGGAAATTTGTTTCCAATAGGAAACATGGGCTACATTACCCACCCATGGGCGAGATCACAAGCCTGGCAACCGGGGCTCAGGTGTCGTCCACTGGACAGCCCGGGGCGCGGCGACCACCCTGAATGGGGTCCGCCGTGCCTCGGCCCGTCGTCGGCGTGGCCAAATCGGTCGCAAGGGGTTAGGATTCGCCCCACCTGAAAACCTTTTCGTATAGGAAAATCTGCGATGAGCAATATTCCCGCCAACCTGCGCTATACCGAAAGCCATGAATGGGTGCTGGACAACGGCGACGGCACCGTCACCCTCGGCATCACCGATCATGCCCAGGAGGCCCTGGGCGACGTGGTCTTCGTCGAGCTGCCCGAGGTGGGCCGCAGCCTGGACGCCGGCGAAGAATTCGGCGTCATCGAATCGGTGAAGGCCGCTTCCGACCTCTATGCGCCCCTGGCCGGCGAGGTGGTCGAGGCCAACGAGGCCCTGGAAGACGCCCCGGAGACCGTCAACGAGGCCCCCTACGAGGGTGGCTGGATCGCCAAGCTCAAGCTGGCCGACGCCGCCGCCCTGGAAGGCCTGCTGGACGCCGACGCCTACGCCAAGCTCGCCGACGCCGAGTGATATCCGCCAGCGCCGGGTGCCCCCTCACCCGGCCTGCCCTCCTTCGCTGACCCGGGGCCGCGCCCCACTTGCCTACAGGTGTTCCATGGCTCATGACACTCGCCGCCTGGCCGAACTGGCCGGCCACGATGCCTTTATCCAACGTCACAATGGCCCGCGGGCCGCGGATACGGCCCGGATGCTCGAGACCCTGGGGGTCGAGGGCATCGAAAGCCTGATCGAGCAGACCGTGCCGGCGGCGATCCGCCTGGATCGCGAGCTCGATCTCGACCCGCCCCGCAGCGAAACCGAGGCCCTCGACTACCTCAAGCGCCTGGCGCGCCAGAACAAGGTCCACAAGACCTATATCGGCCAGGGCTATTACAACACCCACCTGCCGGCGGTCATCCAGCGCAACGTGCTGGAGAACCCGGGCTGGTACACCGCCTACACCCCCTATCAGCCGGAGATCGCCCAGGGCCGCCTGGAGGGCCTGCTCAACTTCCAGCAGATGGTGATGGACCTGACCGGCATGGAGCTGGCCAACGCCTCCCTGCTCGACGAGGCCACCGCCGCCGCCGAGGCCATGGCGCTGTGCAAGCGGGCCAACAAGAAGGTCAAGTCCAACGCCTTCTTCGTCGCCGACGATGTCCTGCCCCAGACCCTGGACGTGGTGCGCACCCGCGCCTACTACTTCGATTTCGAGCTGATCGTCGCCCCGGCGGCGGAAGTCGCCGACCATGACGTCTTCGGCGCCCTGCTGCAGTACCCGGGACAGAGCGGCGAGATCCACGACCTGGCACCCCTGCTGGCCGCCGCCCGCGCCAAGAACATCATGACCTGCGTGGCCGCCGACCTGATGAGCCTGGTACTGCTGGCCGAGCCCGGCGCCCTGGGCGCGGATATCGTCGTCGGCAACACCCAGCGCTTCGGCGTACCCATGGGCTTCGGCGGCCCCCACGCCGCCTACTTCGCCACCACCGACAAGCTCAAGCGCTCGATCCCCGGCCGCATCATCGGTGTCTCCAAGGACGCCCGCGGCAACCAGGCGCTGCGCATGGCCATGCAGACCCGCGAGCAGCATATCCGCCGCGAGAAGGCCACCTCCAACATCTGTACCGCCCAGGCGCTGCTGGCCAATATCGCCGGCTTCTATGCGGTCTACCATGGGGCCGAGGGGCTGCGCACCATCGCCACCCGCATTCATCGCCTGACCACCATCCTCGCCGAGGCGCTGACCCGCAAAGGCATCGCCCTGGCCCATGACAGCTGGTTCGACACCCTGCGCCTGACCGGCGTGGACGCCGGCAAGATCCATGGCCGCGCCATGACCCACGAGGTCAACCTGCGCTACTTCGCCAACGGCGACGTGGGCGTCAGCCTCGACGAGACCACCACCGCCCACGACCTGGACGTGCTCTTCGACGTGCTGATGGGCGAGGAGCACGGCTTCTCGGTGAGCGCCCTGGACGAGGCCATCGCCGATGGCGGCATCAGCGGCATCCCCGCCGCCTGCCGTCGCGACAGCGATTTCCTGAGCCATCCCAACTTCCGCCGCTATCGCAGCGAGACCGAGATGCTGCGCTACCTCAAGCGCCTGGAGAACAAGGACCTGTCGCTGACTCACGCGATGATTCCGCTGGGCTCCTGCACCATGAAGCTCAACGCCACCAGCGAGATGGCGCCGATCACCTGGCCGGAATTCGCCGATATCCACCCCTTCGCGCCCAAGGATCAGACCACCGGCTACCTGCAGATGATCGACGAGCTGGCCGCCTTCCTGGTGGAGATCACCGGCTACGAGCATATCTCCATGCAGCCCAACTCCGGGGCCCAGGGCGAATACGCCGGCCTGGTGGCCATTCGCCGTTACCAGGCGGCCCAGGGCCAGGGGCATCGCGACGTCTGCCTGATTCCCAGCTCCGCCCACGGCACCAACCCCGCCTCCGCGGCCATGGCGCACATGAAGGTGGTGGTCGTGGAGTGCGACGCCGACGGCAATATCGACCTGGACGACCTGCGCGCCAAGGCCGAGCAGCACAGCGAGGCCCTCTCGGCGATCATGCTCACCTACCCCTCCACCCACGGGGTCTTCGAGGAGGGCGTGCGCGAGGCCTGCGAGATCGTTCACCAGCACGGCGGCCAGGTCTATATCGACGGCGCCAACATGAACGCCCAGGTGGGCCTGGCCCGTCCCGGCGACTTCGGTGGCGACGTTTCCCACCTCAACCTGCACAAGACCTTCTGCATCCCCCATGGTGGCGGCGGCCCCGGCATGGGTCCCATCGGCGTCAAGGCGCACCTGGCCCCCTATGTCTCCAACCATGTGGTGACCCCGCTGCCCGGCGTCGAGGCCGACTGCGGCGCGGTCTCGGCGGCGGCCTTCGGCAGCGCCTCGATCCTGCCGATCTCCTGGGCCTACATCAAGATGATGGGCGCCCGCGGCCTGCGTCAGGCCACCGAGCTGGCGATCCTCAACGCCAACTACATCGCGGCGCGCCTGGGCGAGCATTACCCGGTGCTCTATCGCGGCCGCAATGGCACCGTGGCCCACGAGTGCATCATCGATATCCGCCCCCTCAAGGAGGCCTCCGGGATCAGCGAGGAGGATATCGCCAAGCGCCTGATGGACTACGGCTTCCACGCCCCCACCATGTCGTTCCCGGTGCCCGGCACCCTGATGGTGGAACCCACCGAGTCGGAATCCCTCTACGAGATCGACCGCTTCTGCGATGCCATGATCGGCATCCGCGAGGAGATCGCCCGGGTCGAGTCCGGCGAGTGGCCGGCGGACAACAACCCCCTGGTGCATGCCCCGCACACCCAGGCGGATCTGATGGATGCCGGCTGGGATCGTCCCTATTCCCGGGAGCTGGGCGCCTTCCCCTCCGAGGCGGTAAAGGCGGGCAAGTACTGGCCGGCGGCCAATCGGGTCGACAATGTCCATGGCGACCGCCACCTGATCTGCTCCTGCCCGAGCATCGATAACTATCGCGACTGAGGGCTATCGGCCTACGCAAAGGGCCTCGCCAATCGGCGAGGCCCTTTTGGTTTGTTAGGCGACCATCGAGGATGGGGAGAGCGCGTATCGCTTCGGTGCGCTCGACCCTTGGCGACGAAGCCCGCCCTGCTTACTCCGCCGTCTCGGAATAGCCGTAGAGATCGTGACGGCGCTGGTCCCTGAACTCATCCAACAGGCGCCGATAGCGACGCGGCAATTCGGTGCTGGAATGCGTCACCAGATAGAGGGTCTCGTGGACCACCTGGGGCAGGCTCAACTCCTTGACCTGACGCTGCCAGGGCGAGGTCTCCAGCACCAAGCGGGAGACCACGCTGAAGCCCAGCCCCCGGGCCACCGCATCCATCACCATGGAGACCTCGTTGGTATAGCCCTGGCGGGGACAGCGACTCATGGAGCGGAATTCATCCGGAAAATTGGCCCGCAACAGCTGGGTGGCGTGCTGCAGGCCATCCGAATAGTTGACGAAGCCCAGGGCCAGCAGATCGGTCCAGCCGGTACCGGTAAAGTCCGCCGGCACAACCAGACAAAGCGGCTCCTGGTGCCAGAGGTCGCAGTTGAGCTCCGGATGGCGGACCGGCTCGGTAATGATCCCCAGGTCGTGGCGACCGGCCAGCACATCGGCGACGATCTCGCTGTTGAAGGCGAAGCTGTAGTTGACCGTCAGCCCGGCATGCATCTGCTGATAGCCGAGGATAAAGGGGTAGAACATCAGGCCGACGCTGCCCGGAGAGGCCAGGCGACACTCACCGGAATCCAGGGATTCATCATCCAGGGAGTGGCAGAAATACTCGTGCTCGGCGAACAGCCTGACCGCATAGTCATAGGTGCGCCGGCCCGCCTCGGTCAGGGTAAAGCGTCGCCCATGACGATTGAGCAGGGGTTTCTGCAGGTACTGCTCCAGCTTGCGAATATGCTGACTGACCCCGGGCTGCGTCATCTCCAGGCGACGCGCGGTCTGGGTGAAACTGCCGGTCTCCACCAGGGTCATGAAGGTACGAAAATAGAGCGCATTGAACATGAGGCAAGGCCGCTTAACCGAGGAAAAAAGCACGACAGCAGCCGCCGATTCTACCAGAAGTCCTGGCCCGGCACAGCGCTGCGCAGGCGATGAGGCTCATGGTATCCTGATTTGGTCTGACAGCCTGTATTCCCCCGGGGCGGCGCCACCCGAGTACCGCCCTTCGACAAGGAAGCCGCCATGCCCGAAAAAATTTCCGCCACCATCTCCCCCGAGGGCAGCCTGGAGGTACTCTCCCAGGCCGAGGTCAATCGGCTGCGCGACACCTCCGCCGCCGGCCTCCACGACCTGCTGCGCTGCTGTGCCCTGGCGGTACTCAACTGCGGCAACCCCACCGACGACGGTCGCGCCGTGATGGAGACCTACCACGACTTCGATATCGAGGTGCTCCAGGAGGATCGTGGCATCCGCCTGCGGCTCAGCAACGCCCCGGCCGAGGCCTTCGTCGACGGCAAGATGATTCGCGGCATCCGCGAGCTGCTCTCCGCGGTGCTGCGCGACGTGGTCTACGTCTATAACGAGATCCAGACCCAGCAACGCTTCGACCTCTCCACCGGCGAGGGCACCACCAACGCGGTCTTTCATATCCTGCGCAAGGCCGGCGCCCTCAAGCCGGGCCGCGACCCCAGCCTGGTGGTCTGCTGGGGCGGCCACTCCATCTCCCGGGAGGAGTACGAATACACCAAGGACGTGGGCTATCACCTGGGCCTGCGCGACATGGACATCTGCACCGGCTGCGGCCCCGGCGCCATGAAGGGCCCCATGAAGGGCGCCAACGTGGCCCACGCCAAGCAGCGCCGCACCCAGGGCCGCTACCTGGGGATCTCGGAGCCGGGCATTATCGCCGCCGAGTCGCCCAACCCCATCGTCAACGAGCTGGTGATCATGCCCGATATCGAGAAGCGCCTCGAGGCCTTCGTGCGGGTGGGTCACGGCATCCTGGTATTCCCCGGCGGGGTCGGCACCGCCGAGGAGATCCTCTATCTGCTGGGCATCCTCCTCCACCCGGACAACCGCGATATCCCCTTCCCGGTGGTCTTCACCGGCCCGGCGAACAGCGCCGACTACTTTGCCCGCATCGATGAGTTCCTCGCCTACACCCTGGGCGAGGAGGCACGCAGTCGCTACCAGATCCTGATCGACGATCCGGTCGGCGTGGCGCGGGCCATGCGCCGGGGCATCGACGAGGTCACCGAATTCCGTCGTCAGCAGCAGGACGCCTTCTACTACAACTGGCGCCTGACCATCGACCGCGATTTCCAGGCCCCCTTCGAGCCGAGCCACGACGCCATGGCATCCCTGGCACTCAACCGCGAGCTGCCGGTACATGAGCTGGCCGCCAATCTGCGCCGCGCCTTCTCCGGCATCGTCGCCGGCAACGTCAAGGAGAAAGGAGTACGGGCCATCGAGGCCAAGGGCCCCTTCCGCCTCAGCGCCGAACCGGAGCTGATGCGCCGCCTCGACGACCTGCTGACCTCCTTCGTCGGTCAGGGCCGAATGAAGCTCAGCGGGGACTATGTGCCCTGCTACACGCTGGGCTAGGAGGAAGCCATGTAGGCCGGATAAACGAGCCGCAGGCGAGAGCATCCGGCGCGGCCAGCAATGCCTTGGCAGCCTCGTCGGGTGCGCTCGCAGGCTCGCTTACCCGACCTACACTGGTCAGGCGCTCTCGCGCTTCCACCAGAGCCCCATCACATGCAGCAGCAGTCCCAGGGTCAGGCCATGGGAGAGCAACCGCGGCCAGGCGACCCAGCCTTGGCTCAGGGCGTACCAGGCACTCATCAGCGCCAGGCCAACGCCCAGGCCAAGGCCCAGGCGACGCAGCAGGGCGGGCACCTCGCCACGCGCCTCGGCGGCCAGCAGCCGCCAGTGGCTCGCCGCCACCAGGGCCACCGCCACCGCCGCCAGGGAGAGCAACAGCAACTGGGAGCGGTGCCCCCCGTAGAGGTAACGGGGCAGGCTGCCCAGCATCACCGCCAGCAGCCCCACCAGGATACTCAGCCGCTCGGGATTGGCCGTCATCAGGCCACCTGCAGCCGCTGCTCGGCGATCCACGCCTCGGCCCAGGGCAGGGCCGCGTCATCGGCCATGAAGGTCTCCATGGCATCCACCTCCAGGCGCTCGCCGAGGCGCTGGGCACCGAGGCCCTCGAGGAGGGTATCCAGGTAACGTCCGGCGCCGCAGAAGGTATCCCCATAGGAGCTGTCACCGAGGGCGATCAGCCCATAGCGCAGGTCGACCAGGCCGGGGCTGCGCTCCTCCAGCTCCCGCACCAGGGGCACGATATTGCCGGGGAAGTCGCCACTGCCGGTGGTGGACAGGCAGAACAGCGCCAGGTCGGGCCGGTCATCGACCAGGTCGGCCAGGGTCGCCTGTTCCAGGATGCTGACCCGATAGCCGGCCTCTTCGAAGAGCGGCTTGACTTGCTCGGCGACGTCCAGGGCACCGCCATACATGGTTCCAACGTAGATCTTGAGCGTGGGCATGGGCTTGCTTTGCTTGAGGAATTTGCTCGGATATTACCATAGCCGCCGCCCCGACCGAATCCACCGAAGGGCGTGAGCCAGTGTCCAGCGAGCGGATCAAGGAAAGGTGCCGCCGACCTGCGGCATTGCGTCGCGGTACTGGCGCTGAAGGCGGTCCGCGGGCGCGATAGAATACGGCTTATTTGTCGCCGGGAGGCACTATGCTGGAGACCTTCGAGGCCTGGATCACGCCGATCATGATCGGCAGCCTGATCCTCTTCATGACCTTTATCATCTGGGACCTGTCGCGCCGCTCCAAGGCGGGCAAGTTCGGCACCCTGATGCTCTTCGTGGTACTCGGCGCCGGCATCATGGGTTACCTGTTCAAGGTGATCATCACCTATCTGATGGAGGGCGGCGGCCTCGTCTAGCCCCGCCACCACACATCACGAAAAGCAGAAGGCCCCGACAATCGCTTGTCGGGGCCTTCTGCGTCGTGACCGGAACCTAGGCGTCCGGGGTGCCCTCGAAGCCGCCGACGCGACTCTTGAGCTTCTGCCCCGGGCGGAAGGTCACCACCCGCCGCGCCGAGATGGGAATCTCTTCCCCGGTCTTGGGATTGCGGCCGGGGCGCTCCCGCTTGTCGCGCAGATCGAAGTTACCGAAGCCGGACAGCTTGACCTGCTCGTTCTCGCGCAAACAGCCGCGTATCTCCTCGAAGAAGGACTCCACCATCGTCTTGGCCTCCCGCTTCGAAAGCCCCAGTTCCACATGCAGGTGTTCGGCAAGCTCCGCCTTGGTCAATGCCCCCATGGTCACTCCCTCGTGCTGGACGTCGCACCCGCGTTCCGTGTCCACCGGCGTCAGCCTCGCAGCCTGGCGCCGAAGCGCGACCCGGATTCGGCCACGATCGCATCGACTAACTGATTGATTTCATCATCATTCAGCGTGCGCGAAGGATGCTGCCAGGTCAAGCCCAGGGCGACACTCTTGTGCCCCGGCTCGACGCCCTTGCCCTGATAGACATCGAACAGACGCAGCTCCTGGAGCCAATCGCCGGCCTGCTCGCGCAGGCAATCGAGCAGCGCCTGAATCGGCAGCTCATCGGCCACCAGGAAGGCCAGGTCGCGGCGCACTTCCGGATAGCGGGAGAGCGGCGCGAAGGCCGGCAGCTTGCCGTGGGTCAGGGCATCCAGGCGCACCTCGAAGAGGACCGCATCCGCCTTGAGGCCCAGGCTCGCCTTGACCGCGGGGTGCAGGCTACCGATCCAGCCGGCCTCCTCGCCACGATGCAGGATCCGTGCGCTCTGGCCCGGGTGCAGGGCGCTGTGAGTCGCCGGCTCGAAGCGCCAGGCTTCGGGCTCGCCGCCCAGGGCCAGCAGGCTCTCCAGGTCACCCTTGAGGTCGAAGAAATCGACCTTCTCCTTGGCCCCGCACCAGCCCTCCGGGTCGCGGCTGCCGCTGATCAGGCCGCCGAGCATGGGCACCTGATGCAGGTCGTCCAGCTCGCCGCGGAACACCAGGCCGCTCTCGAACAGCCGCACCCGGCTCTGCTGACGGTTGAGGTTATGCTCGAAGGCCTTGATCAGCCCCGGGAAGAGGCTCGCCCGCATCACCGCCATATCGCTGGAGATGGGGTTGGCCAGGCGCGGCGAGACCGCCTCGGGCAGCAGGGTCGCCTGCAGCTCCGGCGCCACGAAACTGTAGGTGATGGCCTCCTGATAACCGCGGGCCACCAGTTGCCGCCGCAGACGCGCCAGCGGCTGACGGCTCTCGCCATCGGGACGCAGCCCCAGGCGCGCCGCCGGGCGACGAACCGGCAGGCGGTTATAGCCGTAGATCCGCGCCACCTCCTCGATCAGGTCCTCCTCGATGGCCAGATCGAAGCGCCAGGCGGGGATCTCCGCCTCCCAGCCCGCCTCGACGGCATGCACCGCCAGGCCCAGGCGGGTCAGGATCTCCGCCACCTCGGCGTCGTCGAGTTCCAGCCCCAGGGCCTGGGTCAGGCGTGCCCGGCGCAGGGTGACGCGACGCTGGGCGGGCAGGTGCGCCTGGCTGGCGACTTCCACCACCGGGCCCGGCTCACCGCCGACGATCTCCAGCAGTAGTCGGGTCGCACGCTCCAGGGCGCGCCGCGCCAGGGTCGGATCGACGCCCCGCTCGAAGCGGTGGGAGGCATCGGTGTGCAGGCCGTAGGAACGCGCCTGTCCGGCCACCGCCAGTTGGGTGAAGAAGGCCGACTCCAGGAAGATATCCCGGGTCTCGGCGTTGACGCCGGAGTGCTCGCCACCCATCACGCCGGCGATGGCCAGCGGCCCGCGCCCATCGGCGATCACCAGGGTCTCGCCGCGCAGGGCGATCTCCTGGCCGTCGAGCAGCACCAGGCGCTCGCCTTCCCGGGCCAGACGCACCTGGATGCCCTCGTGCAGGTTGGCGCGATCGAAGGCGTGCAGGGGCTGGCCCAGCTCGAGCATCACGTAGTTGGTGATATCCACCACCGCATCGATGCTGCGCAGGCCGCTGCGGCGCAGCCGCTCGACCATCCACAGCGGGGTGGCCGCGGTAACGTCGACGCCCTGGATCAGCCGACCCAGGTAACGGGGGCAACGCTCGGGGTCGCCGACCGTGACTGGGAAGCTCTCCTGATGGGTCGCGGCCACTGGCGCCTCGTCGGGCCCCGCGACGGGCAGGCGATTGAGCACACCGACCTCCCGGGCCAGGCCCTGGAGGCTCAGGCAGTCGCCGCGGTTGGGGGTCAGATCCACCTCGATGGCGTGATCGTCGAGGCCCATATAGGCGCGAAAGTCCTCGCCCACCGGGGCGTCCACGGGCAGCACCAGGATCCCGGGGGAGGTCTCCTCGGCCATGCCCAGCTCGGAGGCGGAGCAGATCATGCCGTGGGAGGCCTGGCCGCGCAGCTTGGCCTTCTTGATCTTGAAGTCGCCGGGCAGCAGGGCGCCGACCCGGGCGAAGGGGATCTTCTGGCCGACGGCCACATTGGGGGCCCCACACACCACCTGCACCGGCTCGTCGCCGCCATCATTGACCAGGCAGACATTCAGCTTGTCGGCGTCCGGATGCTGGGTCTTGTCGATGACCTCGGCCACCACCACGCCGGAGAATTCCGGTGCCACCGGCTCCACGGCATCCACTTCCAGGCCGGCCATGGTGATCTGATCGGCCAGCGCCTGGGTCGCCACGCTCGGGGAGACCCACTCGCGCAGCCACTGTTCGGAAAATTTCATGACGAATCCTGTGTTGAGCGGTCCGGGTTATCAGGCGAACTGGCGCAGGAAGCGCAGGTCGTTATCGAAGAACAGCCGCAGGTCGTTGACCCCGTAACGCAGCATGGCCAGGCGCTCGGCGCCCATGCCGAAGGCGAAGCCGGTGTAGCGCTCGGTGTCGATGCCGGAGTGACGGAACACCTCCGGGTGCACCATGCCGCAACCCATCACCTCCAGCCAGCCGCTGTGACCGCAGACCCGGCAGCCCTCGCCGCTGCACATCACGCACTGGATATCCACCTCGGCGGAGGGCTCGGTGAAGGGGAAATAGGAGGGGCGGAAGCGTACCGAGAGATCATCCCGCTCGAAGAAGGCGTGCAGGAAGTCTTCGATGGTGCCCTTGAGGTCGGCGAAGCTGACATCCTCATCCACCAGCAGGCCTTCGACCTGATGGAACATGGGAGTATGGGTCAGGTCCGAGTCGCTGCGATAGACCCGGCCCGGGCAGACGATGCGAATCGGCAGCTTGCCCTCCTTCATGGTACGCACCTGCACCGGCGAGGTATGGGTGCGCAGCAGCCGGGTGGCATCGAAGTAGAAGGTATCCGCCATGCCCCGTGCCGGGTGGTGGGCCGGGATATTGAGGGCCTCGAAGTTGTGGTAGTCGTCCTCGATCTCCGGCCCTACGGCCACGTCGTAGCCGATGCGGGTGAAGAGTCCCTCGATACGCTCCAGGGTGCGGGTCACCGGATGCAGGCTACCCTGGGGCTGGCCACGACCGGGCAGGGTCACGTCCAGGCGCTCCGCCGCCAGGCGCGCCTCCAGGGCGGCCTTCTCCAGGCTCGCCTTGCGCGACTCCAGCTCGCCGGCGAGCTCCTGCTTGGCCTGGTTGATGCGCTCGCCCGCCGCCGGGCGCTCCTCGGCGGAGAGCTTGCCGAGGCCCTTGAGCAGGGCGGTGATCTCACCCTTCTTGCCCAGGTAGTGCACCCGCACCTCATCCAGGGCCTGGACAGTATCGGCCTGCTCGATGGCGCGGCGGGCCTCGGCGACCAGAGTGGGAAGATGATCCATCCGTTGCGCTCCGAATGTGCCGCCACGGAATCGACCCCATGGCGGTCAGATAAAAAAACAGGGGAAGAGCGGCTGCTCTTCCCCTGGAACCTTCGCAGGGACACCCCGCCAGGTACGGCGGGATCTCCCCGTGGGCCGGTCTCACTTACTGGGCAGCCTTGGCCTTCTCGACGATGGCGGCAAAGGCGGCTTTTTCGTGAACCGCGAGATCGGCCAGGACCTTACGGTCGATCTCGATGCCCGCCTTCTTCAGGCCGGCGATGAAGCGGCTGTAGGACAGGCCGTTCTGACGGGACGCGGCGTTGATACGCGCGATCCACAGGGCACGGAACTGACGCTTGCGCTGACGACGGTCGCGGTAGGCGTACTGACCGGCCTTGATGACGGCCTGCTTGGCAACGCGGAAGACCCGCGAACGGGCACCGTAGTAGCCCTTGGCCTGCTTCAGAATCTTCTTGTGACGGCGACGTGCGACGACACCACGCTTGACACGAGTCATGGCTTTCTCCTGACGTTAGAAATGGTCGACCAAAAGGGCTTACAGATTCGGCAGCATGCGCTGAATCAGGGCCTTGTCGGCGTCGTGGATCTGCTTCATCCCACGCAGCTGACGCTTACGCTTGGTGGACTTCTTGGTCAGGATGTGGCTGCGGAAAGACTGCTTGTGCTTGAAGCCGTTGGCAGTCTTCTTGAAGCGCTTGGCCGCGCCGCTGTTGCTCTTGATCTTCGGCATGAGGGAAAACTCCGCTCGATGTTTTTCAGAAAACCCAAGGCCTGCCCTCGCCTCCCGGGGGAAACGAGGGCCCGTTAGCTTGCCTATGGATCACTTCTTGTCGACGATCACTTCTTCTTGGGGGCAAGAATCATGATCATCTGACGCCCTTCCATCTTGGGGAAGGACTCGACGCTACCGATCTCCTCGAGATCGGCGGCGATCCGTTCCATCAGCTTGCGGCCGATGTCCTGGTGGGCCATCTCACGGCCCCGGAAGCGCAGGGTCACCTTGCCCTTGTCGCCCCCTTCGAGGAAACGTGTCAGGTTCTTGAGCTTCACCTGATAGTCACCCTCGTCGGTCCCGGGCCGGAACTTGACCTCCTTGACCTGGATCTGCTTGGTCTTTTTCTTCTGTGCCGCCTTCTGCTTCTTCTGCTCGAAGACGAACTTGCCGTAGTCCATGATCTTGCAGACGATGGGATCGGCATTGGAGATCTGTACGAGGTCGAGACCCGCGGCTTCGGCCTTCTCCAGGGCTTCCTGGGTGGAGACGATGCCCAGCTGTTCGCCATCGGCATCGATAAGGCGAACCTGGTCTTCGGTGATACGCTCGTTCATTGGCGGACGCTTGTCCTGGACGCGCCCTCGCTGATTATTACGCTTGATCGCTAAATCTCCGTTCTGAGTGACGTTGTCATTATAACCCCTCGGCGGTCAGCCGAGCGAGCAGGTCGTCGACCTTGATGCTGCCGAGATCCTCGCCACTGCGGGTACGCACGGCAACAGCGTCGGATTCGACTTCCTTATCCCCCACCACCAAGAGGTAGGGAACCTTCTGCAACGTATGCTCCCGGATTTTAAAGCCGATCTTCTCGTTCCTCAAGTCCGCCTTGGCCCGCACGCCGATTTTCTGCAGGCGCTGCTCCAGATCGAGCACATAGTCGCGCTGGGCATCGGTGATATTGAGGATCGCCACCTGCTGGGGGGCGAGCCACAGCGGCATGGCCCCGGCATAGTGCTCGATCAGGATCCCCAGGAAGCGCTCGAAGGAGCCGAGGATGGCGCGATGCAGCATGACCGGCGTCTGACGCGCCCCCTCCTCGTCCACGTACTGGGCGCCGAGGCGTCCCGGGAGGTTGAAGTCGAGCTGCAGGGTACCACACTGCCAGACCCGGTTGAGGCAGTCGCGCAGGGAGAACTCGATCTTGGGCCCGTAGAAGGCCCCCTCCCCCGGCTGCAGCTCCCAGTCGAGCCCGGTGCTGTCGAGGGCCGCCTGGAGCCCCGCCTCGGCACGATCCCACATCTCCGGCTCGCCGAGGAAGTCCTCCGGACGGGTAGAGAGCTTGAGCTCCACGTCCTCGAAGCCGAGCTCCTTGTAGACCTCGAGGGTCAGGGCGATAAAGGCCTCGGCCTCGGCCTGGATCTGCCCCTCGGTGCAGAAGATATGGGCATCGTCCTGGGTAAAGCCGCGCACCCGCATCAACCCATGCAGGGCACCGGAAGGCTCGTTACGGTGACAGCTGCCGAACTCCGCCAGGCGCAGCGGCAGGTCCCGGTAGCTCTTCAGGCCCTGATTGAACACCTGCACATGGCAGGGGCAGTTCATCGGCTTCACCGCGTAGTCGCGCTTCTCCGACTCGGTGGTGAACATCAGCTCGCTGTAGTGGCCCCAGTGCCCCGACTTCTTCCACAGGGAGAGATCCACCACCTGGGGCGTCTTGATCTCCTGATAGCCGTTGGCGATCTGCACCCGGCGCATGTACTGCTCCAGGGCCTGGTACATGGTCCAGCCATTGGGGTGCCAGAAGACCATCCCCGGGGCCTCTTCCTGGAGGTGGAAGAGATCGAGTTTCTTGGCCAGCTTGCGGTGATCGCGCTTCTCCGCCTCCTCGAGGCGCTTGAGGTAGGCCTTGAGGGCTTTCTTGTCGCCCCAGGCGGTGCCGTAGATGCGCGTCAGCATCGGCTTGGAGGCGTCGCCTCGCCAGTAGGCCCCGGCCAACTTGGTCAGCTTGAAGGCCTTGAGGTGCCGGGTATTGGGCACATGGGGCCCGCGGCACATGTCGGTGTATTCTTCGTGATAATAGAGACGGATGGCCTCGCCTTCGGGGATATCGCGGACGATCTCCTGCTTGTAGGGCTCGTCGCGATGCAGGAAGGTGAGCATCGCCTTGTCGCGATCCACGTACTCGCGAACCACATCGTAGCCCGTGTCGATCAGCTCCTTCATGCGCTGCTCGATGGCCTCGAGGTCCTCCGGCGTCACCGAGCGGCCGAAGTCCACGTCATAATAGAAGCCGTCGTCGATGACCGGCCCGATGGCCATCTTGGCCTCGGGATAGAGCTGCTTGACGGCATGCCCGATCAGGTGGGCGCAGGAGTGACGAATGACCTCCAGCCCCTCGGGGTCACGGGCGGTGAGGATGGCCACCTCGGCATCATGGTCGATCACATCGGCGGCATCCACGGCGACGCCGTCGATCTTGCCGGCCACGCAGGCCTTGGCCAGGCCGGGGCCGATGGACTCCGCCAGCTCCATCACGGTCAGGGGAGCGTCGAAGGTCTTCTGGGTGCCGTCGGGCAGGGTAACGATGGGCATTGCTTATCCTTAACGCGCAGTGGTGGGCCATACCAGGGCTCACGTGTCGCAGGTCGAGAGAATGGGATACGTTCGGGTCATCGGGGCGCCCCCACCATGGGCGACGACCGACCGGCAGTGACCGGCGGCACCGAGGACACGAAGGGGGTGAACTTTAGCAGATCGAGATGACCTCGCGCCATCCACACCTGACGCAACAGGGGCGCCCGGAGGCGCCCCTGAGATCGGACTCGAGAATGCCGGGCTTAGTCGAGCACGTTCAGCTCGACCCGACGGTTCTCGGCGCGGCCGGCATCGGTCTCGTTGCTGGCCACCGGACGCGCTTCGCCGAAGCCACGGGCCACCAGGCGATCGGCCTCGACGCCGCGAGCGATCAGGTAATCGCGAACGGAGTCGGCACGGCGCTGGGAGAGCCCCAGGTTGTACTGATCGGAGCCCACGGAATCGGTATGACCACCGATATGCACGCGGACGCCCTGGCTGCGCTCGTTCTCCATCAGGCGGCGCGCCACGTCATTCAGGGTGGCATGGGCGGCCGGCATCAGCTCGGCGGAGTCGAAGGCGAAGTTCACTTCGCTGGAAAGCACCAGCGGCTCGAATTCCGGCACCGGCTCGGGCTCGGGGGCGGGCTCCGGCATCGGCGCGGGCTCGGCGACCGGCTCCTCGGAGTAGTCGGCACACAGCATGGCACCGATGGTCGCACCGGCGGTGGAGCCCACGGCGGCACCGGTATCCTCGTCGGACTCGCTGCTGGTGGCGTAGCCGATGCCACCACCGATCAGACCACCGGCGATACCACAGACCAGGGGCTGCTGATACCAGGCACGATCGGAGGCACTCGGGTTGCTATTGGTAGAGGCACAACCGGAAAGACCGATTACCAGGGCGGAACCAAGCAGCAGGCCAGTCGTTGATTTTTTCATGTAAGACTCCTTCTTTGACGCAGTGCGAACGTCGCGTGACGCACAAGACGGTTCTCGGAGGTCATTCCGAGAGCCCGAAAACCCGATAGGGGAAAGCCGCAATCACGCAGCATTCCTTTGCAAAATAACCACAATGGCCTAATTCGACCAGAGCTTATACGCGTGTTTCATCATCTCATGGCGCCCATTGGCTGCCAAGAGGCGATCACCGATCAGTGCAAGCCCTCGGGCCAACGTTCTTTGAACTCCAGCAGGGCGCGAGCCCCCGCCAGGGCCGAGGGTTTGAGTTCGTCTTCCACCGCCAGTCGCTGCTTGTCCTCCTCGAAACGCTCCCTGGGAGACAGGGCCTGACGCGCCGAGTGAGTATGCAAGTGAGCCGTACGGGCATGCACCTCGGCGAAGACCCGGAAGGCATCGCGCTCCACCAGCCGAGGGTCGATGATATCCAGCATCACCTTGCAACGCAGCGCGCCTTCGGTGATATCCACCTGCTCGCTGAGCATGGCGCGCGCCACGGCATCCAGCCCTTCCAGGCACTGCTCGTGGGCGCGGCGGACCTCCTCGGCGCGGAAGGCCTCACGACGCTTGACCTCACGCCACAGGCTCCAGGCATAGCCGGACAGGCCGGCGATAATCAGCAGCGCCAGGGCGGCCAGGCCGATGGCCAGGGGGGTATTCATGGAACGAACCTCATCTACGTCGTCATTCCCGGATCCCGGGATATTTAGTACAAATACTATACACAACCAAGAAAACGAACAACTATGGCGCCTCGGTGCGCCAGCGCCCCTGGGCCTCGGCACAGGCGATAAAGGCCGGGTTGCGCAGCGACTCGCCGCCGTTGTAGGTCAGCGGCAGCAGGGTGTCGGCCACCAGGACACCACCCCCCGCCCCTTCCAGCACCGCCTGAGCGGCGGCGGTATCCCATTCGCTGGTAGGCGCGAAACGCGGATAGAGGTCGGCCTCCCCCTCGGCGATACGGCAGAACTTCACCGAACTCCCATAGCGCAGCAGAGACGCCTCGGGAAAGCCCGCCAGCCAGGCACGCGTCTGTTCGTCCAGATGGGCGCGACTGGCCACCACCCGGGGCGGCCACCGGGACGCCACCCGAATCGTCTCGGCCTGCTCCCCCCGCCAGCGCCAGGCGCCGAGGGCGGAACCGCCCTCCCAGGTGGTCCCCGTTACCGGCGCATGCACCAGCCCGTAGCGGGTACGCCCCGCCTCGACCAGGGCCAGGTTGACGGTAAAGTCATCGAAGCCGTCGATAAACTCGCGGGTCCCATCCAGGGGATCCACCAGCCAGTAGCGCGACCAGTGGCGGCGAATCGCCCAGGGCACCACGGCCTCCTCCGAGAGCACCGGCACCTCCGGGGTCAATGCCGCCAGCCCCGCCATCAGCACGTCATGGGCGGCCTGGTCGGCGGCGGTCACCGGGCTGGCATCGGCCTTCTCGCGAGCCGCCCAGTCGCCGCCGGCGCGCACCGCCAGGATCGCCTCGCCGGCCCGCACGCAGAGCTCGCGCAATGCCGCTCGCGGAAGCCATTCAGTGGATGCCATGATCTGCTCCTCGGTGTCGAAGCCGCTACCCTAGCGGCAGAGCCTCGACGCGGCAAGGGATGGCCTTGCTTAGCTGGCGAACGTCGCGGCGGGCTCGTACAATGCGCGCGAATTTTCCCACTGATATAAGGATATGCCATGGCCAACCCGGACTCCGCCCCCGCGACCGGGGCGCCTCGACCGCCCAACCTGGCCGCGCGTATCGGCCTGTGGCTGGGTCCAGCCTGGCTGCTGTTCACCCTGCTCTCGCCGGCGCCGGCCGGGATGAGCGAGAGCGCCTGGCTGTGTGCCGGCCTCGGCCTGCTGATGGCCACCTGGTGGTCCACGGAAGCGATTCCGATTCCCGCCACGTCGCTGTTGCCGCTGCTGCTGGTTCCGGCACTGGGCATCGCGCCCATGGGTCAGGTCAGCGGCAGTTATGCCAATCCCATCATCTACCTCTTCCTGGGCGGCTTCCTGCTGGGCATCGCCATGCAGCGCTGGGAACTCCACCGGCGCATCGCCCTGCATGTGCTGCGCCTGGTGGGTCATCAGCCGCGCCGGCAGATCGCCGGCTTTATGCTGGCCACGGGCTTTCTGAGCATGTGGGTCTCGAATACCGCCACCGCCATCATGATGCTGCCCATCGGCATGTCGGTGGTCAGCCTGCTGGGCCAGGATAACGATCCCCAGGAGCTGGCCCGCTATGCCACCGCCCTGCTGCTGGCCATCGCCTACTCCGCCAGCATCGGCGGCGTGGCCACCCTGATCGGCACCCCGCCCAACGCCTTGCTGGCCGGCTACCTGGCCGAGTCCCGGGGCATCGATGTGGGCTTCGCCCAGTGGATGGTGATCGGCCTGCCGATCAGCGCGGTGATGATGCTGCTGGCCTGGTGGTGGCTGAGCCGTGGCGGCTTCGCGCTGCGTCAGGGCGACGACAACGGCCAGATGATCCGCGATGAACTGAACCGGCTGGGTAGGCTGAGCGCCGCGGAGCGCCGGGTCGGCATCGTCTTCCTGCTGGCCGCCCTGGCCTGGGTATCGCGCCCGCTGCTCAATGACCTGGGCCTCGACTGGCTCGGCGACACCGGTATCGCCATCGCCGCGGGGCTGCTGCTGTTCCTGATCCCCAGCGGCCGCGCCCAGGGCGAGCGCCTGCTGGACTGGGACGCCGCCAAGACCCTGCCCTGGGGCATCCTGCTGCTGTTCGGCGGTGGCCTGGCCCTGGCCGGGGCCATCAGCCAGTCGGGACTCGCCGAGTGGATCGCCGAGCAGCTCTCGCTGTTCGGGGTGCTGCCGCTGCTGGCCCTGGTCGGCATCGTGGTGCTGGTGATCATCTTCCTCACCGAGATCACCTCCAATACCGCCACCGCCGCGGCCTTCCTGCCCCTGCTCGGCGCCCTGGCCCTGTCGCTGGATATCTCGCCGCTGCTGATCACGGTGCCGGCGGCGATCGCCGCCAGCTGCGCCTTTATGATGCCGGTGGCGACGCCGCCCAACGCCATCGTCTTCGCCACCGGTCATATGAAGATCCGGTCGATGATTCGCGCCGGCTTCGCCCTCAATATCCTCAGCACCCTGGTGGTGACCCTGATGGCCTACGCCCTGATCACAGTCTTCTGGTAAGGCCCGACACCTCAGACGCCGCCATTGGGCGGCGTCTGGGAGACTACCAGGGCCAGGCCACGGCGTAATGATCGAGCAGCAGCACCCCGAAGACGCCGAGGATATAACGAATCGAGAACCAGAAGGCGGCCAGCGGCGCCCGTGGATCCTGCCCCCGCCAGACCCGATAATTCCACACCATAAAGCGCAGGTTCAGCGCCATCACCCCCACCAGGTAGACGGCTCCGCTCATGCCGATCACGAAGGGCAGCAGGGTCACCACCAGGGTCAGCCAGGCATACAGCCAGATCTGCAGGCGGGTAAAGGCCTCGCCATGGGTGACCGGCAGCATGGGCACCCCCGCCCGGGCATACTCCTCGCGCTTGTGAATGGCCAGCGCCCAGAAGTGCGGTGGCGTCCAGGCGAAGATGATCAGCATCAGCAGCAGCGGCTCGGGGCCCAGGCTTCCGGTGATCGCCGTCCACCCCAGCAGCGGCGGCGCCGCCCCGGCCACCCCGCCGATCACGATATTCTGAGGCGTGGCGCGCTTGAGGAAGGCGGTATAGATCAGCGCATAGCCGATCAGCGAGGCCAGGGTCAGCCAGGCGGTCAGGGCATTGACCTGCCACAGCAGCAGGCCGATCCCCAGCACCGACAGCAGGGTCGCCCAGGCCAGGGCCAGGGGCGTGGCCAGCCGCCGCGTGGCCACAGGGCGCCGCGCGGTACGCGCCATCAGGACGTCCAGCTTGCGATCCAGCACATGGTTGTAGGCGGCCGCCCCGCCGGCGGCCAGGCCGATGCCCAGCAGGCCATTGGCCACCGCCGCCAGCGACGGCACCCCCGGCGTGGCGAGCGCCATCCCGACCAGGGCGCAGACCAGCATCACCAGCACCACCCGGGGCTTGCACAGGGTCAGCAGATCCCGCCAGGACTCGCCGACCCGCTCGAGCCGCGCGGGCATCATCAGGGCATTACGCATGGGCCATCTCCTTCTCGCTCGCCTGCCGTGCGTCACCGATACGGCTCGCCTGCCAGGCCCCGAGGGCCAGGGCCAGGGCCAGGGCCACCGCCCCGGCGGTATGCGCCAAAGCCAGTCCCAGGGGCAGCCACCAGAGCACATTGGCCACCCCCAGGGAGAACTGAACGCCGTAGAGGCCCAGCAGGCCCATCAACCAGGGCCGCAGTGGCGGCCGCCGCCACTCCCGCCGGGCCAGCAGCACGAGCCCCAGCCCCAGGGCCAGGGCACCCAGGCGATGACCGAGATGGATGGCGGTACGCGCATCGGCATGCAGCTGGCCATGCAAGTAGTTGGGCCCCACCGTCTGGGTCAGGTGGAAGCCTTCGCTCCAGTCGGTGGCGGGCCACCACTGGCCGTTGCAGGTGGGAAACCCCTGGCAGGCGATGCCCGCATAATTGCTGGAGACCCAGCCGCCCAGGGCCAGCTGGCCCACCAGCAGCACCGCCGCCAGCCCCCAGAGCGGCGAGAGCCGTCGGCGACTCGCAGCAGGCTTCGCGGCGGCCAGTTCGCGCAGACGCAGATGCACCCACAGGAAGAGCAACAGCACGCCGAGGCCCCCCAGCAGGTGCAGGGTGACCACCTGGGGCCACAGCTTGAGGGTCACGGTAAAGGCGCCGAAGGCGCCCTGCAGCAGGATCATCCCCAGCAGCGCCAGGGAGAGGCGCCAGGGATAACCGGGGCGTCGACGCGCCCCGGCCCCCAGGGCCACCAGGACCAGCACCACCAGCCCCAGGGCCGAGGCAACATAGCGATGGACCATCTCCACCCAGGCCTTGAGGGCCTCCAGCGGCGCCTGCGGCGAATGGGCCGCGGCGGTGGCGGCATCGGGCACCACCAGGCGCCCATAGCACCCCGGCCAGTCGGGGCAGCCCAGGCCGGCATCCATCAGCCGGGTCCAGGCCCCCAGCAGGATGACCCCCAGGGTCGCCAGGGTGCCCAGCAGGCTGAGCCACTTGAGCAGGTGGAGCCGGGATTCGGTCATGGCGTGCCCTCGCGGTTAACCCTCGTCTCTGCTCAGCTTATGCCTCTGCGGCGTTGAAGGCTGCCGCTCAATTCGACGCCAGGTCACGCTCGGGATTGACCCGCAGCAGGTGCTGGAGGTCATCCATCACCTCCCGCAACGGCGCCCCGGGGGGATAACCCAGCAACACCTCGCCCCGCGGGGAGAGCAACCACAGCGCCCCCGGCTCGCTCCACGCCGGCGGCATGCGCCAACGTGCCAGGCGCTCGCCGGGGAGGGTCTCCTGGCCCGGCGCCCCGGCGGCGACGATTCGCAGCCGCTCCACCCGGGGAGCCTCCCGCCCTAGGGCCCGGTGCAGGCGCCACCAGCGGTCCGCCTGGTCGGCGCAATCGAGACGACAGTCGAAGGCCAGCCGCCAGCCCTCCCCGGTGGCCGGCGCCAGCAGCGGCCACTCGGCCAGGGCCGGCACCTCCGGCGCCAGCCGACCATGGGCACTGCGCGCCTCGGGGATCGCCACTCGCCAGGTCACCATGACCCAGGCGACGACCAGGGGGGCGGCGAACAGGGCCATCAACAGCAGCAGTTTCACGCGGGGATAGCGAACGGCGCTCATCGGGACTCCTCGACGACGGCAGGGGGACGGGGCACCAGGCGGCGGCCGCCCAGGATCATGATCACCAGGGCGGCCAGCGCCAGGCCCCACCACTGGAAGGCATAGCTGCGGTGCCGCCCGGGCGGCATCACGCTGGGTCGCCACCACGCCTCATAGGCGCCCGCCCCGGCCTGCTGATGCAACCAGCCGGCATGGGCGAAATCCTCCGGCCAGGCCTCGAGGGCGATGCGCTGCAGTCGCCGTCCCTCGCGATTGGGCCCCAGCAGCAGGCCGCCGTCGCCGGCCACCTGCCAGGTGCCACTGACGGTCACCGGCCCCTCGGGGGTGGTCATCTCGGGATCGACCCGGTAGGGGCCGGTGGCGATAAAGCCTCGCTGGATCAGCCAGCGTCGCCCCTGGGCGTCCACCAGCGGCGTCAGCACCGCCACGCCGACCCGCCCCTCGCGGACCCGGTTATCGAGAAACAGGGTCCGCTCGGCGACGAACTCGCCGCTGAGGGTCAGGGTGGCCCCCCCCATGGGCGCCTCGTCGGGATCAACCAGCGCCGGCGCCGCGGCCCGGGCCTCGAGGTAGGCCGCCTTGGCCGCCGCCCGCTGCCACTGCCAGCCCCCCAGGACCAGGCCGAGGATCACCAGGCTCGGCCAGAAGACCCACCACAGACGGCGCTTGACAGCGCCCGGCGGCTTCCTTGAACTGTGATCATTCGATGCCACGGAGTGCCCCATGCTGAAATTCGCCATTGCCCTGGTCTTCTTGCTGATGCTGACCAGCCTCGCCACCGGTGCCGGCTTCCTGCTCCGCGACGGCGGCGCCTCGCGGCGCCTGCTGGTATCGCTCAAGCTGCGGGTGGCCTGTGCCCTGGTGCTGCTGGCGCTGCTCTTCTATGGCTTCTATTACGGCGGCCTGAGCTGAGCGCCGACACCGGGCTCAGAAGACATAGACGAACAGGAAGAGCCCCACCCAGACCACATCGACGAAGTGCCAGTACCAGGCGGCGGCCTCGAAGCCGAAATGGTCGTCGCCGCTGAAATGATCCCGCTGGATGCGCACCAGCATCACCGCCAGGATGATGGCCCCCACGGTGACGTGCATGCCGTGGAAGCCGGTCAGCAGGAAGAAGAGGCTGCCGTAGATGCCGGCATCCAGGGTCAGGCCGTAGTGGGCATAGGCCTCGTAGTACTCGAAGCCCTGCACCAGGATAAAGCAGGCGCCGAGGAAGACGGTCCCCGCCAGCCAGTTGCGGCAGGTGCGCCGGTAGCCCTCCTTGAGGGCCTCGTGGGCGATGGTCAAGGTCAGGCTGGAAGTGACCAGGATCAGGGTATTGACCAGGGGCAGCTGCCAGGGGCTCAGCACCTCGTGGGGACCGGAAACCGAGGCATCCGGCGGGTTCAGCAGCGGCCAACTGGCGGTGAAGTCGGGCCACAGCAGCGCCGCCACCCCCTTGGCACCCTCGCCGTCCAGCCACGGCAGGGCGAAGGTGCGCACATAGAAGAGGGCGCCGAAGAAGGCGGCGAAGAACATCACCTCGGAGAAGATGAACCAGCCCATGCCCCAGCGGAAGGAACGATCCATCTGCGCATCGTAGAGCCCCTGCCGGGATTCCCGCACCACGTCACGAAACCACAGCGCCATCACCGCCAGTATCGCCGCCACGCCGAGCCCCAGCAGCGGCGCCCCCCAGCCATGGACCATCTGCAGGCCGGCCCCCAGCATCATCCCCCCCAGCGCCAGGGAGCCGAGGATCGGCCACTTGCTGGTCGCCGGAACATAGTAGCTACCACCACTCATGCTTCACCTCCTTGCGCCTCGGGGGCCCTTCGGGCGATCTCGCCGGCGGCCACCGGATACAGGGTATAGACCAGGGTCACGGTATGAATCTCGGCGGGCAGGTCGCGATCGAGCTGGAAGACCAGCGGCAGCGCCAGCCGCTCCCCCGCCGCCAGGCGCTGCTCCTCGAAACAGAAGCAGCTCAGCTTGCGCAGGTGGCGGTTGGCCTGGGACGGCGTCACGCTGGGCACCGCCCGCCCCCACTGCTCCGCCGCCCCCTGATTGACGAAGGTGAAGCCCACCTCCACCGTCTGGCCCGGGTGCATGCGCAGCTGGCGCTGCTCCACCTCCAGGCGCCAGGGCAGGCCGGCGCCGCTGCGGGTCACCAGTTGCACGGTCACGTAGCGGGAGTCGTCCACCCCCTCATGCACCAGGGCCTGGGCGGTGGTATCCACCTTGCCGTTGAGCCCGGTGACCCGACAGAAGACGTCATAGAGGGGCACCAGGGCGAAGGCGAAGGCGAACATCGCCACCAGCACCAGCAGGGTCCGACTCACGGTGCGCTGTACCGGGCTCATCGACCTCCTCCCGACGGGCTCCCCCGTCGCCAGACCTCAGGGATGCGGCTGCGGCGTCACATGGGGCGGCGTCTCGAAGGTGTGCAGCGGCGCCGGGCTGGGCACGCTCCACTCCAGGTCCTGGGCCCCCTCCCAGGCCTTGGCCGGCGCCTTCTCGCCACCGCGCACGCACTTGACGATCACCACCACGAAGAGCAATTGCGAGAAGCCGAAGAGGAAGGCCCCCAGGCTCGACACCAGGTTGAAGTCGGCGAACTGCAGGGCATAGTCGGGAATCCGTCGCGGCATGCCGGCCAGCCCCGAGAAGTGCATGGGGAAGAAGGTCAGGTTGACGCCGATCACCGACAGCCAGAAGTGCCAGCGTCCCAGGCGCTCGCTGGGGTAGTGGCCGGTCCACTTGGGCAGCCAGTAGTAGACCGCGGCCATGATCGAGAAGATCGCCCCGGGCACCAGCACATAGTGGAAGTGTGCCACCACGAAGTAGGTATCGTGGTACTGGAAGTCCGCCGGGGCGATGGCCAGCATCAGCCCCGAGAAACCGCCGATGGTGAACAGCACCACGAAGGCCAGGGCGAAGAGCATCGGGGTCTCGAAACTGATGGAGCCCTGGAACAGGGTGGTGATCCAGTTGAACACCTTCACCCCGGTGGGCACCGCGATCAACATGGTGGTGTACATGAAGAAGAGCTCCGCCACCAGGGGCAGCCCCACCACGAACATATGGTGCGCCCAGACCAGGAAGGAGAGGATGGCGATGGAGGCGGTGGCATAGACCATGGAGGCGTAGCCGAACAGCGGCTTGCGGGCGAAGGTGGGAATGATCGCCGAGACGATGCCGAAGGCGGGCAGGATCATGATATAGACCTCGGGGTGCCCGAAGAACCAGAAGAGGTGCTGGAAGAGCACCGGGTCGCCGCCGCCGGCGGCATTGAAGAAGCTGGTGCCGAAGTTGATATCCAGCAGCATCATGGTGATCACCCCGGCCAGTACCGGCATCACCGCGATCAGCAGGAAGGCGGTAATCAGCCAGGTCCAGACGAACAGCGGCATGTCCATCATGCGCATCCCCGGGGCACGCAGGTTGAGGATGGTGGCGATGATATTGATCGCCCCCAGGATCGAGCTGATCCCGGCCAGGTGCATGCCGAGGATAAAGAAGGTGGTGGACGGCGGTGCATAGGTGGTGGAGAGCGGCGCGTAGAAGGTCCAGCCGAAGTTGGGCCCGCCGCCGGGCATCAGCAGGGTGGAGAGCAGCAGGGTGAAGGCCACCGGCAGCAACCAGAAGCTGAAGTTGTTGAGCCGCGGCAGGGCCATGTCCGGGGCACCGATCTGCAGGGGAATCATCCAGTTGGCCAGGCCGGTAAAGGCCGGCATCACCGCCGCGAAGACCATGATCAGGCCATGCAGGGTGGTCATCTGGTTGAAGAACTCCGGCTCCACGAACTGCAGCCCCGGCTGGAAGAGCTCCAGGCGCACCACCAGGGCGAAGATCCCGCCGATAAAGAACATGCTCAGCGAGAAGACCAGGTAGAGGGTACCGATCTCCTTGTGGTTGGTGGTCAATAGCCAGCGCAGCAGGCCCCCGGACGGCGCGCTGGGCGACTCCGCGGCGGCACCGGCACCGCCGGCGCTATGCCCCAGGGGGGACTTGGGCAGCTTCGATGCCATCGGTGTTCTCCCTTGTGCTGATTCTAGCGAGCGAGGCGCTCGGCGACCCGGGCGGGCTGGAGTACATCGCCGGTGGCGTTGCCCCAGGCGTTGCGCGTATAGGTGATCACCGCCGCCAGCTCCACCGGGTTCAGGGTGTTGCGGAAGGCCGGCATGGCGGTGCCGGAGACGCCGTTGATGACGGTGTCGAGCTGCCAGCCGATGTCCTCCTGGAGCCGCGGATTGCCGGCCAGGGCCGGGAAGGTGGGCGGCGCGCCCTGCCCCTCGGGCTGGTGACAGGAGGCGCAGATGGCCGCATAGACCTCCTCGCCACGGGTCATCAGCTCCTCCTGGCCCCAATCGCGGTCGACGCCCAGGGCCTCCTGGGCCGCCTCATCACGCCGCTCGGCGAGCCAGGCATCGAACTCGTCCGGTGCCAGGGCCTGCACCACGATGGGCATGAAGCCATGGTCCATGCCACACAGCTCGGCACACTGTCCCCGGTAGATCCCGGGCTCGTTGATGCGGACCCAGTTCTCGTTGACGAAGCCGGGCACGGTGTCCTGCTTGACCGCCAGCGCCGGCACCCACCAGGAGTGGATGACATCGTCCGAGGTGAAGAGGAAGCGCACCTTGCGCCCCACCGGCAACACCAGGGGGTTGTCCACGTCGAGCAGGTAGGTCTCGCCCCGGGCTTCCTCGCCGCGGACCTGCGCCCGGGGGGTGCTGAGACTGGAGGTAAAGGCCACCTCCTCGCCCAGGTATTCGTAACGCCAGCGCCACTGCTGGCCGGTCACCATCACGTCCAGCTCGGCATCACCGGTGTCGTACATGCTCTTCAGGGTGGCCGTGGCGGGCACCGCCATGGCCACCAGGATCAGCAGCGGCAGGGTGGTCCAGATCACCTCCACGGTGGTGTGCTCGTGGAAGTTGGCCGCCTCGGGCTGGCGGGAGCGACGGTAGCGGAACAGCGAATAGAACATCACGCCGAAGACCACCACGCCGATCACCACGCAGATCCAGAAGATGGTCATATGCAGGGAGTGAATCTCCCGGCTGAGGTCGGTGACCCCCACCGGCATGTTCCAGCCATTGGCCAGCACCTGGGGGCACAAGGCGAAACCGCCCGCTCCCGATAGCCAAGCAAGCCTCCTGGGCATCGGCGCCTCCTTCGTTGTTATTGACCGCCTTGGGCCTGGCAAACCGAATATTAGTCAAGTCTGGAAGGAGTATAGGAAAGATCCCCGGCTCGCCTCCCCGGGGGGCCGGCTCCCCCTAAACGCAATCATCAACGCAGGGGAAAGCCCGATGCCGCCTTACCCCGCGGCCAGCCTGGCCAGCAGCACCACCAACAGCACCAGCACGGCGGCGGCGACCAGCCCCACCAGGATGAAATGCCCCGGGCGCCCCTGCTCGAAATCGCGCCGCCGCTGGCGCTCCTTCTGGACGCCGAAGAAGGCCGCCAGTACCGACTTGATGACCTGCCACATCGCCTGCCCTCCGCCGCTCCGTTCGTCACTACCTTGACCCAGAACAAGGAAAGCCGCCGGTCGCCCATTCAACGCCAGGGCCAGCGACTACACTTAACGGGTTTGCCTCGACACCCCCTCATGGAGGTCCCCATGTCCCGAGCCGCGCCTTCCCCCCTTGACCCTACCCAACCCCTGATGCGCTGGTGGCTCACCTCCTGGAGTCACCAGGCCCCGCCCATGGCACGCCTGCAGCTGGCCTGGCTCTCCATGGCCGGCGAGACCCTCCAAGCCGAGCTGGAGTTCTTCGGCGCCTGTGCCGATATGCAGCGTCGCTGGCGTCGTTGCCTGAGTCACGAGAAGGATCCCCAGGCCCTGGGGGAGTGTTACCAGTCGCTGGTGAAAGAGATGACCGACGCCCAGTTTCAGCGCCTGCACCGGGTCAGCCAGTTGCCCAATGACTTTCGTCAGCAGGTCTGGGAAGAGCTCTGACCCCCTCCGATGGGCATGGAATACGACAGGGGCGCCCATTCCGGCGCCCCTGTCGCGTGTCGGCGGTTTATAGTCCCAGCAGGCGGGCCACCAGGGGCAGGACGAAGGCGGTCAACAGCCCGGTGAGCCCCATGGCCAGCCCCGAGAAGGCACCGGCCAGGGCCCCGTACTGGGCGAAGCTATGGGCGGTGCCGAAACCGTGCGCCGCCAGCCCCATGGCAAAGCCGCGGATATCCGGTTCCTCGATGCGCAGGGCGCGGAAGATCCAGGGCGCCAGGGCACAACCGATGGAGCCGGTCAGCAGCACCAGGCCGGCCGCCAGGGCGGGGATGCCCCCCAGCTGCTCGGCGACGCCCATGGCGATGGGCGAGGTCACCGAGCGCGGGGCCAGGCTCAGCAGCGACTCGCGACTGGCGCCCAGCAGCATGGCGATGCCCAGGGTGGAGGCCACGGCGGTGGCGATGCCGGTCAGGCAGGCCGCCAGGATGGGCACCAGGCGACGGCGGATACGCTCGCGATGATCGAACAGCGGTATCGCCAGGGCCACGGTGGCCGGCCCCAGCAGGAAGTGGATGAACTGGGCCCCCTCGAAATAGGTGACATAGTCGATATCGGCCAGCAGCAGGAAGCCGATCAACAGGGCGATGGCCAGGATCACCGGATGCACCAGGGGCGTGCCGCCCAGCCAGCGATTGATGCGCGTGGCCAGCAGGAAGGCCAGCAGGGTCGCCAGCAGCGCCAGCAAGGGTTGACTGGCCAGATAGACCCAGAGCCGGTCGAGGTCGGTCAGCATCAGCGCCCCTCCCCGTCCCGGCGACTCAGCCGGCTCATCACCTTGGCGGTCACCGCCAGGGTGATGGCGGTGGAGGCCACCAGGGTGATCAGCAGCGGCCAGAGATCGGCGCGAATCAGCTCGAAGTGCACCATCATGCCGACCCCCGCCGGTACGAAGAGCAGGGTCAGATGCCGCAACAGTCCTTCCCCGGTACGCCGCAGCCCCTCGGGCACCCGGCCCAGCAGCAGCAGGCCCCCCAGCAACAACGCCATGCCGATGACCGGTCCCGGCACCGGCATGGCCAGTCCCCGGGCCAACAGCTCGCCCAGCAGCTGGAATCCCAGCAACACGCTCATTCCCACGACGATTGGCATCCGTCCTCCCTTGTCTCTGGCCGCGGCATCGGGCCGCCGACACAGTATATCGGAGACCGGGCGTCGCGCCGACGCCGTCCTAGCCGGTCGGGGTGGACTCGGTGGATACCCGGGCGTCCGCGCACCAGTCCAGGAAGGCCTCGGCCGGCAGCGGACGCGCATAGAGATACCCCTGGCCGATATCGCAGCCCATGGCGACCAGGCACTCGGCCTGGCCCCGGGTCTCGACCCCTTCGGCCACCACATCACAGCCCATGCCATGGGCCAGGGCCGTCACCGTGGCCGCCAGTTGACGATCGTCCGCGTGCTCGGCGATCCCGGTGACGAAGGCGCGATCGATCTTCAGGGTCGAGACCGGCAAGGTCTTCAGATAGGCCAGTGAGGAGTGGCCGGTGCCGAAGTCATCGATGGCGACCCGGATTCCCTCCCTATCGAGCACGGCCAGCTGTTTTCGCGCCTGGGACAGGTCGGCCATCAGCCCGGACTCGGTGACCTCGATGGAGAACGCCTCGACCGGCAGGCCATGGCGCCTCAAGCGTGCCAGGAGGTCCTGGGCGAAGCCCTCCCGGCAGAGCTGACGGGCGGCGACATTGACCGCCAGGGAAAAGTCGGCGGGGACGCGCCCCTCGGCCAGCCACGCCTTCAGCGCCTGCATGCCGTGCTCCAGGACCCAGTCGCCGATGGCCAGGATCTCGCCGCTGGCCTCGGCCATGGGAATAAAGCGCCCCGGCGAGATCAGGCCGCGCCGCGGGTGCTCCCAGCGCAGCAGGGCCTCGGCGCCGATCACCTCGCCGGTCGGCATCCGCAGCTTGGGCTGGTAGGCGAGGAACAGCTCGCCACGCTGGGTCACGCCCCGTAGTGCCTGATTGAGTTCGAGATCGTCCCGCTGGGCGGTCTCCAGGGCATCGCTATGAAAGCGCACCGGCGCCTCGCCGGGGTCCGGGAGCGCCAGCGCCGCCATCTGTACCAGCCGCTGCGCCGCCACTCCCCGCCCGGCGGCCCCGCCGACCCGGGATGCCATGGTCAGGGACATGCCATCGAAGGCGTGCTCGTCGGCCAGCCAGTGCTGCAGGGTGCCCGCCAGCTCGAGCCGTGCCACATAGCCGGGGTCCGGGAGGACCACCAGCAGTTCCGCGCCGCCCCAGAGCCCCTGCCGCCCCTCCTCGGGAAGCCACTCCGCCAGCCCCCGGCCGAGCTGGGCCACCAACCGCTCGGCCACGTCATGGCCATGCAGGCGGGCCACGTCATGCAGGGCATCGAGGACGATATAGAGCACCGCGGCCCCCCGCTCCCCGGCCATGATGCCATCGAGCGCCTCCATCAGGGCGCGCCGATTGGGCAGGCCGGTCACCGGGTCGGTATTCGAGAGCAGCTCCAGCTCCCGGGTACGCTCGGCGACCAAGCGCTCCAGCGCCACCGCCTCCTGATGACGCCGGGCATAGCGCAGCTCGACCTCCAGCGCGTTGCGGACCCGTTGCAGCACCTCGCCGTGGTCGAAGGGCTTGGTGACCACGTCTCGGGCGCCCAGGCTCAGGGCCTGGCTGCGGGTGGCCTCATCCACCTGGGCGGTCAACACGATCACCGCCGGGCCACGGCTGCCGAAGGCCGTTTCCAGGGCCCGCATGACGCCGTGGCCATCCAGGTGCGGCATACGGATATCCAGCAGGATCAGCGCCGGCATCGACTGCCGACAGCTCGCCACCACCTCACGGGACTCCAGTAACCCTTCCACCTGCGTGAAGCCTTGATCCTCGAGCAGGTCGATCAACAGCTCCACATTGATGGGATTATCGTCCACTACCAGGATTGGCAGCCGCCGCAGTGCCTCGGTGAGACGTTCAGGCATGGGGCTCTCCCTCGATGGGTAGGTGCTCGTTCAGGACCCGCCTCAGGCGCTCCAGGTCCAGGGGTTTGGTCAAATAGCCGTCGAAGCCCGCCAGTCGCCCGCGGCGAATATCGCTGGGCATGGCGCTGGCGGTCACCGCCAGCACCGGCAGGCTCGACCACGATGGCTCGCGGCGCAGCCGCGCGAGCAGGGCATGGCCATCCATGCCCGGCAGATGAATATCCAGCAGCAAGAGATCGGGAAGCTCCCGCCCGAGGCGTTCCAGCGCCTCCTCCGCACAGTTGGCGGTGCTCAGCTCCACGCCCTCCAGCTCGGCGAAGACCTCATGCATCAGCTGGCGATTCGCCGGGTTGTCCTCCACGTAGAGCACCCGGCAGGATGTCGCCGGCCCCTGCCCGTCGGTGGGTGCGGTATCGCCGGCGGCGGCCTCCGGCGCCGGGCCGGCCTCGGCCAGGGGCAGGGCGACATGGAAGACGCTCCCCTCCCCCAGGCGACTCTCGACCCAGATCTCGCCGCCCATCGCCTCCACCAGCTGGCGGGTGATCGACAGGCCGATTCCCGTGCCTTCGATGGCCCCGTGCTCGGCGCCCAGACGCTGGAAGGGCTCGAACAGGGCGCTTTGGTGCTCCCGGGCGATGCCCAGGCCGGTGTCGCGTACGCTCAGCCACACTCGCGTCGACTCGCCGCTGACCGATACCGCGACCCGCCCGCCGCGACGGTTGTACTTGATGGCGTTGGAGAGCAGGTTGAGCAGCACCTGCTTCAGGCGGGTGTAATCCGCCCGGACCTCCGGCAAGGCGATGGTCTCCGGGGCACTCAGCGTCACCTCGGCATCGGCGGCACTGGTCTGGACGCTCATCAAGGCATCGCCGACCAGCTCGTCCAGGCGCACCCGCTCCAGGGAGAGCGACAGCTTGCCGGCCTCGATACGGGCCAGGTCGAGCACGTCGTTGATCAGGGCCAGCAGGTGCTGCCCGCTGCGCTCGATCTGCGCCACCTGCCGGGCCTGGCGCTCGTTGAGCGGCTGCTGCCGACTGTTGGCCAGCAGCTGGGCATAGCCGAGCACCGCATTGAGCGGGGTGCGCAGCTCGTGGCTCATCGAGGAGAGAAACTCGCTCTTGGCCCGGCTGGCGCGCTCGGCCTGGTCGCGCGCCTGCGCCAGGGCCTCGGTGGCCCGCGCCCGTTCCGCCAGGCCGCGGTGCAGATTGATCAGCAGGGCACAGGTGGAAGTAAAGGGCTTGAGCCATTCCAGCAGCGCCTGATCATAGCGACGCCGCCCATTGGCAATGGCAAACATGCCGATCAATGTCTGACCATCATGGATCGGCACGCCGAGGTAGTTGCGCAGGCTGGGGTGGCCCGGCGGAAAGCCACCGCGCCCGGGGTGGCTGGCCAGGTCCTCGGTCATGACCACCTCGCCGTGGGCAAAGACTCGCCCCAGCAGGCTGTCCGGATTGGTGAGCATCATGTCACCGCTGCGCAGCCGCTCCATCAGACGCCGGGACTCCTCGCTCCAGGAGAGGTCGGTGATGGCGTGGAGCTTCAGGGCCGGTGCCCCCTCGGCCTCGACCACCTCGCCGATCAGCGCATAGTCGCTGTCGGTGAGCTCGCGCAGGGCCTCCATCAAGAACTCCCAGAGCCGGTGGCCGGACATCAGCGCCTGGTAGTCGGTGATCCCCTGGTGCAGCACCCGCAGCAGGTTCGACTGGCGGCGCGCCTCGGTGGTGTCATGTACCACGCCCACCACCCCGCGCACGCCCTCCTCGCGATTGCCCAGGGGCGACAGGCTCAGCTCCAGGTGGCGGCCCTTCACCTCGCCCAGCACCAGTTGCCGGGGGGAGCCCAGGCTCACCACCTCCCGCTCGGCAGACTCGATCCGCGCCGCCAGGGCGTGGGAGAGCAAGGCGGAGAGCGGCGGCGGCTCCTTCGCCAGGGCGTCCAGTCCCAGCAGCTCGCGACAGGCGCGGTTCGCCGCCAGGTAGCGCCCCCCGCTGCTGCGCGCATAGATGGGCTCATGGCTGCCGTCGATGATCGCCCCCAGCAGGCGCCGCTCGCGCTGGGCGGCACGTCGCGCCTCATGGATCTCGCTGAGCTCGGTGAGGATGCCGATAAACTCGTCCACCTCGCCGTCGCCGCCACGAATGGCGCTGACCGCCAGATGCACCGGCACCCGCCGGCCGTCACGGTGGCGGGCCACCACCTCCCGGCCCTGGCCGATGATCCGCGGTGCCTCTCCCGCCAGGTAGCGGCTCAGGTAGCCATCGTGGCGACTCGCCTCGTCATCATGCATCAGGGCCTTGATGTTCTCCCCCACCAGGTCGTGGCGGGAGTAGCCGAGCAGCCGCAGGGCGAAGGGGTTGATATCGCGCATGATGCCGCGACGATCGATGCGGATAATGCCCGCGGCGGACTCCTCCAGCACGGCGGCCATGCGTCGGGTGCTGAGCTCGAGCTCCTCCTGCTGTCGGCGCTGGCGCCGGCGAAGGGCTTGCTGGGTCAGGAGCACCTCGGCCTGGGCGGCCAGTTGCTCGAGCAGGTGGCGCTCCCGGGTCGACAGGCTCCGCGGCCGCGTATCGATAAGACACAGCGTTCCCACCGCTTCCCCGTCGGGTCGCAGCGGCACCCCGGCATAGAAGCGGATGGCCGGAGCGCCGCTGACCGGCGGTGCCCCGGCGAAGCGCGGATCGGCCTGGGCATCCTCGACCACCAGGGTGTCGCCACCGGCAATGGCGTGGCCGCAGAAGGTCTCCTCGGGGGGCAGGTCGGCGGGCAGGTCGCGCCGCGTCCAGCCCTGGCCGGCGATACAGCGAAGGCGCCGGTGCTCCAGGAGGGTAACCAGGGCGGCGGGCACCTCGAACAGGTCCCGAGCCAGGGTCGTCAGTCGCTCCAGGGCAGGATCCGCCGAAGACTCCGGCACGGCGAGCGCCTCCGGTGCCGTAAGGCGCGCCGACGCGTTATCGGAAGGGGGGGATGAATCCATGCCATTGCCTCAATACGCTATGCTTGATTAGCGATATATCGGCGACAGGCGAGCGGGCTTTACCCCGCGACACGAAATCCCGCGTGCGACGAGGCCCATAACGAAAAACGCCCACCGACCTCGGGAGGACGGTGGGCGTTTCTCTTGAAGTGAATCGCCTCCTCCTCTCCGGCTCCTGCACTGGAAGGGGGGAAGCCGAGATCCTCACGGCAATACCTTACGAGCGATCCTCATTGAGGAATTCCGGATCACTCCTCTTCCCTCTCAGTATCAAGGCGGCTGGGAAGTGCATGGAACTCCTCAAGTGGCATGGGAGGGGAGAAGAGGTAGCCTTGATAGATATCGCAGCCAAGCTTGTCCAGCACCGCATACTGGGCTGGTGTTTCCACCCCTTCGGCGATTACCGATAGCTCCATGCTGTGGGCAAGAACGATGATGGTAGCGGCTATGGGAGGCGTCTGCATCTCGTGGGCCAGGTTACGTACAAAAGCAATATCGATTTTGAGAATATCCAAGGGCAGGGATTGCAAGTACGTGAGCGAGGAATAACCAGTACCGAAATCGTCCAGCGCAAAACTGACTCCGATGTCTCTCAGTATGGCCATCTTTTCGATCGTGTCCTCCGGATCGTTGAGCAGCAGAGACTCCGTCAGCTCCAGGGTCAGGCTCTCGGCAGACGCATTATGCTGGCGAAGTGCCACACGCACCTGCTCGACGAAATCTGGTTGCTGGAACTGGCGAGCGCTAACATTCAAGGAGAGCTTTAGATCGCGTCGCGCTGGTTCCTGGCACCATTCGCCGAGCAGACGGCAGCCTTCATTAAGTACCCAGTTGCCGAGGGGCACAATGAGTCCCGTCTCTTCCGCCACCGGGATGAAGTGGCTAGGGGGGATGCGGCCACGCTCGGGATGTTCCCATCGTATCAATGCCTCCGCGCCGATGAGGCACTTTCGAGCATTGACCTGGGGCTGTAAATGCAGGCACAACTCCTCTTTGCGGATGGCATAGCGTAACTCGCGCTCGAGGATGGCGCGTGCGTTGAGCTCCTGTTCGAAATGTGGGTGGAAGAACTGAGGACGGTCGTCACGCTGACGTTTGGCTTCCAGCAAGGCCAAGGCGACCCGCTTGAGCCACTGTCCGACAGAAGAGGCGGGCTCGCTGGGGGTTAACAGCAACATACCGACGTTCAATCGGCACGGGTAGGTGTGGCCATGTAGGGGATAATCGGCGCTCAAGTCGGCGACGACTTCGTCGATGAGTCGATCAGCCTCCTGTCGTGCGGCGGCTTCATCTGTGCTAGAGAGCTCCGCAAGCAGGGCGAACTCGTTGCCGTCCAGGCGGGCCACGTTAACTCCTGACCGAGCCCAGCGCTGCAAACGCTTGGCCAGCTGACGAAGTAGCTCATCGCCGGTATCCGGTCCTAGACTGTCATTGAGAGCCTTAAAGCGATGGACATCGAGCAGAGTCAATAAGACCCAAGGCTGATTATGCGCGTGGTCATTATCATAGTCGGCGAGGCGTTCTTGCAGTGACCGTCGGTTGGGGAGCCCCGTCAGGGCGTCGTGGTAAGCGAGGTGCCGAATACGCTGCTGTGCCCGTTGTTCGGCCGACCGGTCGCTAAGTAGGGCCACATAGTCATGTGCATCACCGTCGGTATAGGTGACGCTGCTGACACTGAGTTGTGCCGGGAAGCACTGGCCGCTGCGGTGTCGCGCCTCAATCTCCCCCCTCCACTTTCCGGTCTTCCCCAAGGCTTTTTGGATCTTCTGGTTGAGGGTCTCACTATCGTGAGTATAGGTCAGCTGCCAGACCGAACGCCCGATCAACTCCTGCTGTTCCCAACCGATCAATTTTTCGAAAGCACTGTTGCAGAGCCGGACCCGCGCCTTGTTATCGAACAAGACCACGCCGTCCTGAAGGGACGAAATGACTTCGAGCAAGTGAGCCCGGCTCATGTGCTGATGGTAGGCACTAGTCCGCAAGCGGCGACTCACCTGTGTAGCGACCAAGGTCAGGGTTACAATCAGAGCGATGCTTCCGCCGATGAAGTAGCTTAACCAATGGGAACTGATGCCCATAGCCTGGGGAGAGACGAGAGTGTTAGGCTGCGGAACAAACCAAGCAGCCTCCATGGCCACATAGTGCATGCCGCATATGGCTAGCGACACGCTTAGGGCCGAGACGAGTGCACAGGCCTTGGCCCGTTTAGCTCCCCACCCCAGACGAAACAGTTGATACGCATAGATGCTTGAAATGCCTAGGCCAATCGCAATCAACAGGGAAAGTAGGAATAGGCCGGTGGAATAATACAACTCTGCAGGCATCTGCATCGCAGCCATGCCAGTATAGTGCATCAGACCGATGCCCCCTCCCAGCCCAATACCGGCACATAGCATCGCACGATGAGAGGTTATTTTCCGAGACAGTACCGCCATGGTACCGAGGCTACCTAGAATGGCCGGCACTATAGACACCAGGGTCAAGGTAAGGGTGTGACTGACGGGAAAGTCGAGCCGATAGGCATGCATCCCAATGAAATGCATGCTCCATACTCCGAGCCCCATCACGCTAGCCCCCGCACATAGCCAGAGCCACCGCCAAACCATGCGACGAACTTGATGAGTCAATTTGATAATATCTAATCCAATATAGGCTGCTGCCAGGGCAATCAGCCACGATAGCAGGACTAGTTGCAGGTCGTACTCGCCCTGCACCGCGTCGATGGCATGGGGATCGAGAATCAAGTTATCCAATAGTGCCATCTCCATATCGCTCGTTGGGGTCTAGGCTTTTGATGAATGCTAACGAGTCGTTAGAACGCTACCACAAAGATATGATCTTACCCAGCATTGGTGGCCACCGATCCAAGCGATCATTCGGGCCTCGAAGGCCTTCGGGCTGATCATCCCAATCGCACTGGGCCAGCGCTGCCGGTTGTAGTCCATCTCGATGTACTCGAACACTAGGTTCTGTGGATGCTCACCCTGATGCCAAGGCCTGCTGGTAGCTAATCAACAAGCCCGGAGAGACACAAGGCTCCGTACGAAAATGCCTGCGCTCGCCCATACGGCGTTAAAAATCGTCTCGTGCGCGAGTCCGATCAAAGTACTCATTTACACCCCGTAAACTCGTACGCGAGCCCGGTCCGTCTTTTCGCCGATTTTTGCCTTGTCTGGCCATCGCTCGCCGACTTTTCGTACAAAACCTAGCCGCTGCATGGCATCCCGGGACTCAAATCGCTCGCCATGGGCCGCCTCCACCTGAGGCTGTGGAAGACGCTCTCGGCACAGGCATTATCGTAGCAGTTGCCTTTGGCACTCGTGCTGCACCGGAGATGGTGCAGGGTCAAGCAGTTTGGCCATCTTACGGCGTTATAGGGCCATCTTCAGGGCATCGCCGACAAACTCGCCGGTCATCCGTTCATTCATCACCCAGCCGACCATGTAGCGTGAGTACAGATCGATCAATACCACCAGCTAGAGCCACCCCTCGCCGGTTGCCAGGTATGTAACGTCGCCGACCCATTTCTGGTTCAGCGCTGTCGGGGTGAAGTCCTGCTCGAGCAGGTTAGGTGTCACTGACAGCGTGTGCTGAGAGTTCGTCGTCGCCTTGAACTTGCGAGCTGCCTTGGCACGTTGGACTTGGCGCTGGCGGCAACGGTCTTACGGTCTGCCACGTAAGCCCAACGCCAACCTGGGAGCGCCTGAACGCCCCTTCCGATGGTGGTAAACCTCGGCCATACACTGGTCGAGAACCGCCTGCTGACGGAGCCTGGATGACGTCGCGCCATCGCGCTGTTGCCAGGCGTAGTAGCCACTACGGACGACGCCGAGAAGCGCGAACATCCGTTGAATACTGAAGGCCTGACGATGCTGCTCAATGAAGGTGCACTTCACTTCAGGCTCTTCGAGAAGCCACCTCCCTGGCTAAGGCCCAGCAGTGGGTAGCCCAATCCTTGGAGGCCTGAAAATAGGCTCATCGCAGATCAGCGTGAAGCCACGACATGGTCGATCTCCAGCAAGCCATTGTAGGAGCAGGCTTTAGCCGGCGATTTTGGCCGGCTTGGCCGATTTACACCTGCTTCCCCATCGCC
>NZ_BRCY01000027.1:0-41610 GCF_023708045.1 Halomonas sp. NCCP-2165 | reverse complement strand
CGCCTGCGCCGCCCGGGGGGCGGCGGTGGGGGCGGAGGCGCCGGCGAGGGCGGTGCCTCCAACCAGGGCGAGGGCATGGACGAATTCGCCTTCAGCCTGACCCGGGAGGAGTTCCTGGACTTCGTCTTCGATGGCCTGGAGCTGCCCCACCTGGAGCGCAAGCAGCTGGTGGACCTGGAGGAGGTGCGCCCGGTGCGCGCCGGGATCTCCAAGGATGGGGTGCCGGCGCGGATCAATATCGTGCGCTCCATGCGCGAGGCCCAGGCTCGGCGCATCGCCATGCGCGCGCCCTTGCGCCGCGCCCTGCGCGAGGCCCGGGAGGCCCTCGAGGCGGAGGAGCGCAAGGACCCGGTGCTGCGCAATCCCTCGCGCATCGAGGCCCTCAAGGAGGAGATCGAGCGGCTGGAGCGGCGCCTCGAGGCGGTGCCCTTTATCGACACCTATGACCTGCGCTACAACCACCTGATCAACCAGCCCCAGCCCTCCAACAAGGCGGTGATGTTCTGCGTGATGGACGTCTCCGGCTCCATGACCCAGGCCCACAAGGACATCGCCAAGCGCTTCTTCCTGTTGCTCTACCTCTTCCTGGAGCGCAACTACGAGAAGGTGGAGCTGGTCTTCGTGCGCCACCATACCGCCGCCAAGGAGGTCGACGAGGAGGAGTTCTTCTACTCCCGGGAGACCGGCGGCACCATCGTCTCCAGTGCCCTGACCCTGGTCGACGAGATCATCACCAAGCGCTATTCGCCGGCCCAGTGGAACCTCTATGTGGCCCAGGCCTCCGACGGCGACAACTGGGATGACGACTCGGTGACCTGTCGCGAACTGATGATGAAGAAGCTGATGCCGCGGCTGCAGTACTTCACCTACGTGGAGATCACTCCCCATGCCCATCAGGCGCTGTGGGAGGAGTACGAGCGAGTCGCGGAGGAGTTTTCCGAGCGCTTCGCCATGCGCCAGATCGTCGAGGCCGGCGATATCTATCCGGTGTTCCGAGAACTGTTCCGGCGTCGGGCCGAGGCCTGAGCGGAACCAGGAGGCAGAGCATGACGCGACGCAAGCCCATCGCCACCGGCTCCGACTGGACCTTCGAGACCCTCGAGACCTTCGAGGCCGAGATCGCTCGGCTGGCCGACGAGTATCGCCTGGATACCTACCCCAACCAGATCGAGATCATCACCACCGAGCAGATGATGGATGCCTATGCCAGCGTGGGCATGCCGGTGGGCTACCACCACTGGTCCTTCGGCAAGCAGTTCCTGGCCGTGGAGCAGGCCTATCGACGCGGCCAGATGGGCCTGGCCTATGAGCTGGTGATCAACTCCGACCCCTGCATCGCCTACCTGATGGAGGAGAATACCCTGATGATGCAGGTGCTGGTGATGGCCCACGCCTGCTACGGCCACAACTCCTTCTTCAAGGGCAACTACCTGTTCCGCACCTGGACCGATGCCAGCTCGATCATCGACTACCTGGTGTTCGCCCGGAAGTACGTGGCGGAGTGCGAGGAGCGTTACGGCGTGACCGCGGTGGAGCAGTTGCTGGACGCCTGTCACGCCCTGCAGAACTACGGGGTGGATCGCTACAAGCGTCCCTCGCCGCTCTCCGCCGAGGAGGAAGCACATCGCCAGGCGGAGCGGGAGGCGTACCTGCAGGCTCAGGTCAATACCCTGTGGCGGACCATCCCCCGGCCGGCGGATGGCGAGCCCCTGGCGGAGCCCCGCGACGACGAGGAGGACCCGCTGGGCCTGCATGGCGGCGGCCGCTATCCGCCGGAGCCCCAGGAGAACCTGCTCTACTTCATCGAGAAGAATGCCCCCCTGCTGGCGCCCTGGCAGCGCGAGATCGTGCGCATCGTGCGCAAGCTGGCCCAGTACTTCTATCCCCAGCGCCAGACCCAGGTGATGAACGAGGGCTGGGCCACCTTCTGGCATTACACCCTGATGAACCGCCTCTTCGATGAGGGCCTGGTGGACGAGGGGCTGATCCTGGAGTTCCTGCAGTCGCATACCGCGGTGGTCAATCAGCCGTCCTTCGACAGCCCCTACTACAGCGGCATCAACCCCTATGCCCTGGGCTTCGCCATGTTCACCGACATCAAGCGGATCTGCGAGGCGCCCACCGCCGAGGATCGCGAGTGGTTCCCGGACATGGCCGGCAGCGACTGGCTGGAGACCCTGCACTTCGCCATGCGCAACTTCAAGGACGAGTCCTTTATCCAGCAGTTCCTGTCCCCCAGGGTGATTCGCGACCTCAAGCTGTTCACCGTGGTGGATGATGACCAGGAGGAGATGCTGGAGGTGGCCGCGATCCACGACGAGCGCGGCTATCAGCGTATCCGCGAGGCGCTCTCGGTGCAGTATGCCCTCTCGGTGCGCGAGCCCAATATCCAGGTCTATTCGGCGGATATCCGCGGCGACCGGTCCCTGACCCTGCGCCATGTGCAGGATCGTCGCCGGCCCCTGGCCAAGACGGTCTATCCGGTGATTCGTCACCTGCACCAGCTATGGGGGTTTCCGGTGAAGCTGGAATCGGTGGAGGAGAAGGAAGTGGTGCGGCGTTACCAGTGGCCGTTGCCCGAGGGGGCCGAAGGCGGCGGCTGAGGGCGAGAAACGCCGTCGGGGCACCAACGACGAGGGCCCGCGCCGATGGCGCGGGCCCTTTGCCTGAGGAGGGCGGGGCTCAGGGGCGCGCGGCCCAGGCCTGGCACCAGCCTTCCGACTCGACGCTCTTGCCCGGGAAGAGCTGGCAGGCCTGGTTGCCGTCCTGGAAGAACATGCAGTTGGCGCAGTGCTCGCCCTCGGCATACTGGGCGTGGTCGCTGGCGTCGCTGGCCACTTCCACATAGTTGAGGTTCTTGGCCTCGTCGCTGTCGGGGTCGACCCGCGGCAGGCTCTGGGCGAAGGCGCTCTGGGACAGGATGCCGGCGCCCAGGGGCAGGGCGGCCAGGCCCAGCAGGCTGTTGCGCATAAAGTCGCGACGACTCTGATTAGCCATGGTGTCTCCTTACTTCATCTGCGTTCTTTTTTGGGGCTTGCCCGTCAGGCGCGTTGCCGGTGGGGCAGGGTCACGGTCGTTGGGCGGGTGGTCCCGCTCTAGGAATGGCGAGTCGAGCTCGCATGAATCTCCGACTCCCCGGCAGTGCAGGAGTTCTGCCTTATCCTAGTCGAAGCCCGGCGAGGGACGCGAATGCCGGCGGCACCGCTGCGGCAATCGGCCGCGGTGAGGCTGGGGCGCTCTCGGCGGCGCTGATATACTGGCGCCGAGACTCACCATTATCCAGGGGCGAGGAGAGAGACAATGCAGAACGCGGTGATCCTGATCAATACCGACAAGGGCCAGGTCAAGGCGGTGGCCGAGCGCCTGGCCGACGTGGAAGGCATCAGCGAGGTCTACTCCACCTGTGGGCGTTACGACCTGGTGGCCATCGCGCGCACCCGCAACTTCGAGAGCCTGGCCGAGCTGGTCACCGAGCGGCTCAACGCGGTCGAGGGCATTCGCGACACCGAGACCCTCAATGCCATGCAGGTGCACTCCCGCCATGACCTGGAGACCATGTTCTCGGTGGGCTGGTAGCCCGGTCATCGTGCATTGGCGCCGGCGAGTCGGAATGGCGCCATCGATGGATAAGGAGGGGCATGCGCAGAAGGATCTCTCGATGGCGGCGCGGCCTGCGCCAGGTGGGGGTGGGGCTGGTGTTCGTCGCCATCAGCAGCGGGCTCTGGTATGCCCAGGAGCAGGAGTACCGCGAGCGGCTCAGTTGGATGGGGGTGCCCACCTGGGAGCGTTTGACGCCGACCAGCCTGCACCGGGTGCTGCGCAATGACGGCTTCCTGGTCGGCTGGTCGGACCTGCGGGTCAACCCCCTCTGGGTCAGTTACACCCTGCGCGCGGTGGAAAACCCGCGCGCCGCGCCGCGCCCCGACTTCCGGCGCGACTGGCGCGCCCTGTGGCCGATCGCTCCCGACAGCTACTTCGGCAGCGGCTATGATCGCGGCCATCTCGCCCCCAACTACGCCATCGCCGTGGTGCATGGTCGCGAGGCCCAGCGCCAGACCTTCCAGATGAGCAATATGTCGCCCCAGCGGCCCGGTCTCAACCGGCGCCTCTGGCAGCGCCTGGAGGAGGTGGTGATCGATCACTTCGTGCCGCGCTTCGGCACGCTGCAGGTGATCGCCGGGCCGATCTTTCCCCCGCGCTTCAGGGATAACGTCCTCAACCGGGTGGGCCTGGTGGAGGTGCCCGAGGCCTTCTACAAGATCGTCGTGGTGCCCGGCGACGAGCCCTCGGCGCTGGCCTTTATCATGCCCCAGACGGTGCGCGGCGATGAGCCCCTGGATCGCTACCTGGTGAGCATCGACGAGGTGGAGGCGCGCACCGGCCTGAACTTCTTCCCCAATCTGCCGGAAGCCGAAGCCGAGCGGCTGGAGGGCGGCGTGCGGGCTCGGGGCTGGGCGCTGGAGTCGGTGGCGCGACTGCCGGGGCGTTTCGACTGAGTGGCCACATGCCCGAATCGCGGGCACAAAAAAACACGCTCGATGGCGTGTGTGCGGGGCTTGCTATGGTGGCTCTTGGGATAAGTAACGATGGTGCCCAGAAGAGGACTTGAACCTCCACGTCCGTAAGGACACTAGCACCTGAAGCTAGCGCGTCTACCAATTCCGCCATCTGGGCAGCGGTCACTCTACTGGAACAACTCGGGATATGATGCGGTGTGGTGCCCAGGAGAGGACTTGAACCTCCACGTCCGTAAGGACACTAGCACCTGAAGCTAGCGCGTCTACCAATTCCGCCACCTGGGCGCATCATATATGCTCATGTTCGCGACTGGGTCGATGGTGCCCAGGAGAGGACTTGAACCTCCACGTCCGTAAGGACACTAGCACCTGAAGCTAGCGCGTCTACCAATTCCGCCACCTGGGCGAACATGAGTCATCGAGCTGATAAAGAGCGTGGGAACTTGCGATCCCGAGATATCGCCATTACCTCGCGATATCGAAGTGGTGCCCAGGAGAGGACTTGAACCTCCACGTCCGTAAGGACACTAGCACCTGAAGCTAGCGCGTCTACCAATTCCGCCACCTGGGCAAGTGGCGAGCATAATACCGATTTCGCCGGGTTTTGCAAGCCCTGCCGTCGGCTTTCTAAGGGGAAGTCGCCGCAATGGTTGGGTCGAGCGATACCTAAGGCTATACTGCGGCCATGAAACCGACCCTTCCTGCCTCACGCCCGCGCCTCTCGCCCATTTCTTGTTCAAGGATGCCACACGCATGACCCACTGGACGCTCAGCGACGACCCCCACGCGGAACGTGAAGCCCACAAGTACGACAAGCCAGCCCCCAGCCGCGAGTACCTGCTCGCCCGCCTGGAGGAGTACGGCAAACCCATTACCCACGAGAACATGAGCCGCATGCTGGGCCTCGACGACGAGGACCTGATCGAGGCGGTGCGTCGCCGCCTGGCGGCCATGGAGCGGGATGGCCAGGTGCTGCGCAATCGCCGCGGCGCCTATGCACTGATCGACAAGCTCGACCTGATCAAGGGCAAGGTGTTGGGCCACCGTGACGGCTTCGGCTTCGTGCTGCGCGACGACGGCAAGAAGCCCGACCTGGTGCTGCCGCCGCGGCAGATGCGTCGGGTCTTCCATGGCGATCATGTGCTGGTGCGCATCAGCGGTCGCGACCGCCGGGGGCGCGACGAGGCGACCATCGCCGAGGTGATCGCCCGCAACACCCAGACCATCGTCGGCGTCTACCGGGCCAACACCCCGGAGTTCGGCGTGCTGATCCCGGAGAATGCCCGTATCACCCAGGAGGTGATCATTCCCCACAGCGCCTGCGGCGGTGCCCAGGACGGCCAGGTGATCTCGGCCCGCATCGTCAAGCAGCCGGAGACCCGGGTGCAGCCGGTGGGCGAGGTGATCGAGGTGCTCGGCGAGCGCATGGATCCGGGGATGGAGATCGATATCGCCATCCGCAGCTACGAGATTCCCGCCGACTTTCCGCCCGACGTGCACGACCAGATCAGCAGCATGTCCGCCGAGGTGGCCGAGGCGGACAAGGCGCATCGTATCGACCTGCGCGACCTGCCGCTGGTGACCATCGATGACGAGAGCGCCAAGGACTTCGACGACGCCGTCTGTGCCTGGAAGACCAAGTCCGGCAGCTGGAAGCTCGTCGTGGCCATCGCCGACGTCTCCCACTACGTGCGCCCCGGCTCGCCCCTGGACCAGGAGGCGATCGCCCGCGGCAACTCGGTCTATTTCCCCGGGCAGGTGGTGCCCATGCTGCCGGAGCTGCTCTCCAACGGGCTCTGCTCGCTGAATCCGAGCGTCGATCGCCTGGCCATGGTCTGCGAGATGAATATCTCCCAGAGTGGCGCCATCAGTCGCTATCGCTTCTACGAGGCGGTGTTCCAGTCCCATGCGCGGCTCACCTACAACAAGGTGGCGGCGATCCTCGACGAGGAGAGCGAGGACGGCGATGCCCTGCGCCAGGAGTATGCGCCCCTGGTCAAGCCGCTGCGGGACCTGCATGCCCTCTACCAGCTGCTGCGCCAGGCCCGGGAAGCGCGTGGCGCCATCGACTTCGAGACCACCGAGACCGCCATCCTCTTCAACGAGGAGCGCAAGATCGAGAAGATCGTCCCGCGTTCGCGCAACGATGCCCACAAGCTGATCGAGGAGTGCATGCTGGCCGCCAACGTGGCCACCGCCCGCTTCCTCGACAAGCATGACCTGCCGGCGCTCTATCGCATTCACGAGAAGCCCTCGCCGGAACGCCTCGACAAGCTGCGGCTGTTCCTCAACGAGCTGGGGCTCTCCCTGGGCGGCGGCGACGACCCGACCCCCCAGGACTATCGGGACCTGGCCGAGGCCATCAAGGGGCGCCCGGACAGCGATGTCATCCAGACGGTGATGCTGCGTTCCATGAGCCGGGCGATCTACTCGCCCCAGAACGACGGCCACTTCGGCCTGGCCTACCCGGCCTATGCTCACTTCACCTCGCCGATCCGTCGTTACCCGGACCTGCTGGTGCACCGCGCCATCCGTTCGGTGATCCGCGGGCCGCGCCAGACCAATACGGTGCTGCGTGCCGAGGGCGCCAAGGTGGAGCCGCCCAGCAAGTGGGCGCCCTATACCTTCGAGCAGATGCTCGAGCTCGGCGAGCACTGCTCGATGACCGAGCGCCGCGCCGACGACGCCACCCGCGATGTCGAGGACTGGCTCAAGTGCGAGTTCATGTCCGACAAGCTGGGCGAGGTCTTCGACGGCACCATCGCCTCGGTGACCCAGTTCGGCATCTTCGTGCGCCTCGACGAGGTCTATGTGGAAGGCCTGGTGCACGTCACCTCGCTGCCCTCCGACTACTACCACTACGAGGCCGAGAAGCATCGCCTCAAGGGCGAGCGCAGCGGCATGAGTTACCGCCTCGGCGATGGCGTCACCGTGCAGGTGGCGCGGGTCGATCTCGACGAGCGCAAGATCGACTTCGAGCTGGCCGATGACAAGCCGCGTCCCCAGCGCATGCCGCGGCGCCGCAAGGAGGCGCCGGCCGCCAATGCGCCCCGGGAGGCCAAGAAGGACACCCAGGATAACGCCAAGGGCCGGCGGCGCGGGCCGCGGCGGAGTCGTCGCCGGTGAGTGACAAGCGCGGCAACAACAAGGGCGGTCGTCGCCCCGGTGGCGTCGCCCGTGGCTCCCGCTCGAAGGGTGCCGTAGTGACCCCGGCCGGGCTCGATATGGTGCATGGCGTGCACGCCGTCCAGGCGCTGCTGGAGCGTGGCGAGGCGCCTCGGGAGCTCTGGGTCCAGGAGGGCGACGCCGGGCGGCGCCTGGCCACGCTCCTCGAGCAGGCCCGGGCCCGGGGGGCTCGGGTGCTGACCCAGCCCCGGGAACTCCTCGATCAACTGACCCAGGGCGCCGCCCACCAGGGCCTCGTCGCCTTCTGTCCGCCCCTGGCCTTCGCCGGCGAAGAGTCCCTGTGGCTGCAGCTGGGCGCCTGGCCCCATGCGGCCCCGCCGCTGCTGCTGATCCTCGATGGGGTCACCGATGTGCACAACTTCGGCGCCTGCCTGCGCAGCGCCGATGCCGCCGGGGCGCATGGGGTCATCGTCACCAAGGACAAGGCGGCACCCCTCAATGCCACGGTGCGCAAGGTGGCCTGCGGGGCCGCCGAGAGCGTGCCGATCTATCAGGTCACCAACCTGGCCCGTACCCTGGCCAGGCTCAAGGAGCAGGGGGTGTGGCTGTTCGGCACCGCCGGCGAGGCCGAGGCCAGCGTCTATGACGGCGACTATCGCGGGCCCACCGCCCTGGTGATGGGCGCCGAAGGCAAAGGCCTGCGCCGCCTGACCCGAGAGGCCTGCGACACCCTGGTCAAGCTGCCCATGGCGGGCAGCGTCTCCAGCCTCAACGTCTCGGTGGCCACCGGCATCTGCCTCTTCGAAGCGGTGCGCCAGCGAGCGGGTGGGGCGCTGGCGGACGCCTAATACTTGACGCTCGTCCCTACCGACAACGCCTGCCGAATGGCAGGCGTTGTCGGTTGTGGGCGGCGGGTCAGTCCTCGACCTCCGCGGTGGCCGGTCGCTTGCTGGGGGCATGCAGGAAGGCCTCCAGGGAGTCATCCATGGCATCCAGCCAGCGCGTATGGTGGGGCGGTGCCTGGGTGCCGGTCATCAGCGAGCGGTAGGGCTTGTCGCGGAAGGTCATGATGCCCTCGTGCTTGTGCTTCTCCCACTCCAAGAAGGTCTGGTTGACCCCTTCGATATCGAAGTTCGGGTAATCGGTGGCCTCGATCAGGCTGGCCACGTAATCCCCCTGGAAGCGAATCATCGACTCGTCGCTGTCCAGCGCCTCCTCACGGTCGCGCCAGGCCTGGCTATCGGCGGCCATGGCGGCCTGGTCGGGAAGGGCGATGCGGCCGAGGATGATGTCGCGCACATACCAGGCCTGGGCATCGAACATATTGAAGGTGTACCACTGGTCCTGCATGCCCAGATAGAAGAGCTTGGGGTTGGCTTCCCAAGCCACGCCGCGGTAGAGCCCCAGCGGCCAGAGGCGGTTATTGGTCTGCAGGCGCAGGGCGTCGGGCAGGAAGGGGAAGTGGTGCAGGTAGCCGGTGCACAGGATGATCGCATCGATCTGCTTGCTGGTGCCGTCGGCGAAATAGGCGGTGTTGCCGTCGACCCGCTGCAGCAGCGGCTTCTCTTCCCAGTTCTCGGGCCAGTCGAAGCCCATGGGGCGGGTACGGTAGCAGGTGGTGATGCTGCGCACGCCATATTTGTAGCACTGCGAGCCGATATCCTCGGCGGAGTAGCTGCTGCCCACCAGCAGGATGCTCTTGCCCTGGAATTCCAGGGCGTCGCGGAAGTCGTGGGCGTGCAGGATGCGCCCGTTGAAGGTCTCGAAACCGTCGAATTGCGGTGTGTTGGGGGTGGAGAAGTGCCCCGAGGCCACCACCACGTGGTCGAATACCTCGCTTTCGATCACATCCCGCTCATGATCATGCACGGTGACCAGGAAGGTGCCATCGGTCTCCCGATACTCCACCTGGCGCACCGGGCAGTTGAAGCGGATATAGCGGCGCACGCCGGCCTTCTCGACGCGTCCCTTGATGTAGTCCCAGAGCACGGCGCGGGGCGGGTAAGAGGCGATCGGCTTGCCGAAGTGTTCCTCGAAGCTGTAATCGGCGAACTCCAGGCACTCCTTGGGACCATTCGACCATAGGTAGCGATACATGCTGCTGTGGACGGGTTCGCCGTTCTCATCGAGGCCGGTGCGCCAGGTGTAGTTCCACTGGCCGCCCCAGTCGCCCTGCTTTTCGTAACAGACCAGTTCGACCGGTTCGGCACCTTTCTCGACGGCGGACTGGAAGGCTCGCAGCTGCGCCAGGCCGCTGGGGCCGGCGCCGATGATGGCAACGCGTTTACTCATGAAAGGCTCCGTAAGGAGTGCCCGGGGCGCTCGGCTCGTCGCGACGAACCAGGCGTGCCGGGCACTCGGATGGCGAAAACATGGATACCCCCCGGTCTGCCTGCGAGGAGGCGAGCCGCGGCGTGACGCCGGAGCAGTCACCCGGCAGGCGGGTGGCTCCTTACCCTTGAGGCGAGGGCGGCGTGTGGCTTGCCGCTGGGCCCGGCAGATAAGCCTGGGCCGAAGAAAATCCGGTATGGCGGCGTCGCCAGGGGCGAGCGACCCGGTAGCGGAGCTGGCGAATCAGGCGTGGCGCCGTGCCATGGGAGGGAGAGATATCCATAACTGTGCGTTATCAAAATATGGATATTTCATTACAGTGTCAACTTTGTGGCAGGTTGTCGGGCGTCATGGTCGTCAAGGCGGCTGCGTTGGCTGGCTGGGCGAGCGATGCGGGCGTCTGGCCGCCGACCGCGAACGCGGTTCCTTCCAGCTTGCGCGCTTGGCGCGCAGTCATTAGAATATTGGCGCCCGTGCGTCCTTCGCGCGGGCGTTAGTGTTTCCACTATCACCTCCTTGCTTCTTCGGGCCCCTGTGCGCCCCGGGAAGCTGTCAAACCGAAAGGAGCCACCATGCGTCATTACGAAATCGTCTTCATGGTCCACCCGGATCAGAGCGAGCAGGTGCCCGCCATGGTCGAGCGCTACACCGGCCTCGTCACCGAGAGCGGCGGCAGCGTGCATCGCCTGGAAGATTGGGGCCGTCGTCACCTGGCCTACCCGATCAACAAGATCCACAAGGCCCACTATGTGCTGATGAACGTCGAGTGCAGCGGCGAGACCCTCGAGGAAATCGAGAACATCTTCCGCTTCAACGATGCCATCATCCGCAGCCTGGTCGTGCGCTGCAAGGAAGCCATCACCGAAGCCTCACCGATGATGAAGCCGGCAGAAGAGAAGCGTCCGCGTCGCGAAGAGAAGCCGCGCAGCGCCGAAACCGCCGAAGCTAACTGATTCCGCACGTCCAGAGGAGATTTACAATGGCACGCTTTTTCCGTCGCCGTAAGTTCTGCCGTTTCACCGCCGAAGGCGTGAAGCAGATCGACTATAAAGACATCGATACGCTCAAGGCCTACGTCACCGAAACCGGCAAGATCGTGCCGAGCCGTATCACCGGCACCAAGGCCCGTTATCAGCGCCAGCTGGCCACCGCTATCAAGCGCGCCCGCTACCTGGCCCTGCTGCCCTACTCCGACAGCCACCAGTAATTCCGGATACGCGATGCTGCCCTTCGCCCGATGGCTGATGCGCGGAACGCCCCAGGCGGTGGCAGCGGCGGCGATCGCCGCCCTGGTGCCCTGGCTGTTCTGGCTGAGCGCCGCCATCGCCGCCCTGGTGACCCTGCGCCGCGGTATGGCACCGGCCCTGCCGGTGATCCTCGCCGCCGCCCTGCCCTCGGGCTGGTGGTGGATGCAGGGGGACGTGATTCCCCTGTCCTGCGTGCTGCTGGCCACCCTGATGGCGGTGGTGCTGCGCGCGCGGATGCGCTGGAGCGAGGCGCTGATCGTCGGCGCCCTGGCCGTGGCGGGGATGGTCCAGCTCGGGGTCTTCGTGCCCCCGGGGGGCGTGGGCCCGCTGCTCGAGCAACTGCGCCAGGGCTCCGCGGAGGTGGACGCCATGCTCCGCGAGCTGGCCAGCCAGGGCATCGCCACCGAGCAACTGGCGACGCTGCTGGTGGGCGGGGTCACCGGGGTGATGGTGAGCCTGACCGCGGTGGGCTGTCTGGCCCTGGGGCGCGCCTGGCAGGCGGGGCTGTATAACCCCGGTGGCTTTCGCGAGGAGTTCCACGGCCTGCGCCTGGCGCCCCGCGAATTCGCCATCCTGCTGGTACTGGGCATCGCCGGCCTGGTCCTGGGGCTTCCCGCCCTGGCCATGCTCGCCTGGGTGCCCCTGCTGGTCGCCGGCATCGCGCTGATTCACGGAATTATCGGTATCAAGGGGATGAACGGGCTCTGGTTGGTGGCCTTCTATGTATTGCTGATCGCCACCTGGCCCACGATTCTGATTGTGCTGCTGCTGGCCATGATCGACAGCGTCGCGGATCTCCGCGGCCGCCTGGTCCGCAGCGACTGACAAGAGGTTCACGAGATGGAAGTCATTCTGCTCGACAAGATTGGCAAGCTGGGTGGCCTGGGTGACCAGGTGACCGTCAAGGCCGGTTACGGCCGTAACTACCTGGTCCCGTACGGCCTCGCCGTGCCGGCCACCAAGGACAACGTGGCGGCCTTCGAGGCCCAGCGTGCCGAGCTCGAGGCCCAGGCCTCCGAGCGCAAGGCCGTGGCCGAGGCGCGTGCCGCCGAGCTGTCCGAGATCGAACTCTCCCTGGTCGCCAAGGCCGGCGACGAGGGCAAGCTGTTCGGTTCCATCGGTCCGCGCGACCTGGCCGAGGCCCTGACCCAGGCCGGTCTCGACGTCGCCAAGAGCGAAGTGCGCATGCCGGAAGGTCCGATCCGTGCCACCGGTGAGTACGACATCGACCTGCAGCTGCATGCCGAAGTCGGCGCTACCGTGCGCATCGTGGTGGTCGCCGAGTAAGCGGCCCGCCACTCGCCCCGCCGCCCCAGGCGGCGGGGCAGGAAAGGCCCCGGAGGTTCGTCCTCCGGGGCCTTTCGCGTCTCTGGTGACCCCTTGGTTCGCTCTAGCCATATCGGGCATGGGGCCCGGCGGTCGCTTGGGGTAGAATGCTCGGGCTCGTCCCGAGCATCGTCGTTCCAGCCAAGGCCCTCATGCGTCATGAATGAATTCGCCGAGTCCGATCAGGAAACCGCCGCCCTCAAGGTGCCGCCCCACTCCCTGGAGGCGGAGCAGTCGGTGCTGGGCGGCTTGATGCTCGATAACCAGGCCTGGGATACCGTTTCCGAGCGGCTGACCGCCAATGATTTCTACCGCTACGAGCACCGCCTGATCTTCAATGCCATGCAGTCCCTGGCGGAGGGCGCCCACCCGCTGGACGTGGTGACCCTCTCCGAGGCCCTGGAGAATCGTGATCAGTTGGAGACGGTGGGTGGGCTGGCCTACCTGGCCGAACTGGCCCGCAATACCCCGTCCGCCAGCAATATCCGCGCCTATGCCGATATCGTTCGCGAGCGGGCGACCCTGCGCAAGCTGATCCAGGCCGCCAACCAGGTGGCCGAGAGCGCCTTCGCTCCCCAGGGGCGTCCCGCCGACGAGCTGGTCAACGAGGCGGAGCGGCTGGTCTTCCAGATCAGCGAGGAGCGCCCCAAGTCCGGCGGCGCCATCGGCATGAGCGAGCTGCTGGCCAAGGCGGTGGATCGCATCGACGAGCTGTTCAACCTCAAGGGGCAGATGACCGGCCTCTCCACCGGCTTCCGCGACCTGGACGACATGACCTCGGGGCTGCAGCCCTCGGACCTGGTGATCATCGCCGGGCGACCCTCCATGGGAAAGACGACCTTTGCCATGAACCTGGTGGAACATGCGGTGATCTCCGGCGATAAACCGGTGATCGTCTTCTCCATGGAGATGCCCGCGGATGCCCTGATGCTGCGTATGCTCTCCTCCCTGGGGCGCATCGACCAGACCCGGGTGCGTACCGGCCAACTGGAGGACGAGGACTGGCCGCGGCTTACCTCGGCGGTCAACCTGCTCAAGGACAAGCAGCTATTCATCGACGATACCGCGGCCCTGTCGCCCAACGAGATGCGCTCGCGGGTGCGGCGCATCGCCCGGGAGCACGGTAATGTCGGCCTGATCATGATCGACTACCTGCAGCTGATGCAGATCCCCGGCTTCTCCGAGAATCGCACCGGCGAGATCTCCGAGATCTCGCGCTCCCTGAAGGGCATCGCCAAGGAGTTCGGCTGCCCGGTGATCGCCCTGTCGCAGCTCAACCGCTCCCTGGAGCAGCGCCCCAACAAGCGCCCGGTGATGTCGGACCTGCGCGAGTCCGGGGCCATCGAGCAGGATGCCGATGTCATCGCCTTCGTCTATCGTGACGAGGTGTACAACGCCGACAACCCGGACAACAAGGGGCTGGCGGAGCTGATCATCGGCAAGCAGCGTAACGGCCCCATCGGCACCGTGCATATGGCCTTTATCGGCAAGTACACCCGCTTCGAGGACCTGGCCCCGGACAGCTACGGCCAGCATATGGGCGAGTGACGAGGCTCGTCCTGGGCGTGATGCCGACTTGAGGCCTGGGCTCGGCCCCGTATAATCGCGACCCTCGATCATCGACAGGAGACAATCATGGCAGGCGGATTTCGACGTGGCGGCCGCAAGCGCACCCCCAAGCTGGAGGGCCGCGGCGAGCTGCAATCCCTGGAGCGGGAGGGCCCCTTCAAGGAGTGGCTGGGCATGCCCGACCTCTACCGCTACCAGCTGGTGGTAGACGGCGAGACCTACAGCTACCAGACCGAGGACGCCGAGCTGCCGGTCAGCGTGGGCGACCGGGTGGTGTTCCGCTACAAGGAGACCAAGGCCGGCAACTGGGTCGACCGAAATTCCCTGGGCAAGGCCATCGACCCTTCCGAATATCAGTAAGCGCCGAGGGAACCCTCCGGGCAAGGCAAAGGTCATAGGACCACTACCTGAGTGTCATCTCATTGTCATTTGATGCGTTCAGTGTGCAGGAAAGAGAAACCTGCTTTGCTTTGGAGGGATTATGGATATTCATCATCTGAAGGCCTTCGTGGCCGCCCACGACAATTTCGAGATCCGCGTGATCAACCATTCCGGCAGCCGCTTCTACCAGGTGGAAGTGGAGGACCTGGAAGGCAAGCATGAGCTGCTGACCCGGGCCGGCAAGCCGATGCTGTTCCGCGCCCTGGACGATGTCTACCTGGAGCTCAAGCGCGCCGGCATCCATCGGGCCTATCTGGTGCAGCACGTGCCCCAGGACGAGGTGATCGGCCGCCAGGCTCACTACCACGCCCCCCTGACCTCACGCATTCCCCTGGCCTTCTGACGGCCTCCTCCCGTCGCCGTCCTCGGCAACGCCTACCCGTTGCACCGCACTCTCTCATCTCCCTCGCTTATTGGCCCCGGGGCAGCGCTCTCCCCGGCCCATCCAGTGCCTCGACGCTGACGCCCAGTGCCGCGGGATCGAAGTCATCGGCCTGGATATCCACCGGGCGTAGCTGCCGGAGCCCAAGGCTTTATGGCGACGACTCCCCATGCCGATACCCCTGGGCGTGTCGCCGGGCCTGGTCGCCGTCTCGCAGGCCAGCCCCTCGAGAACGTCGGCCAGCTTGGTCCGGGCCTGGGCTCGGCAGGTCGAGCTGGTAGCCGAGCACCAGGATCAGTGGCTTGGACATGACCTGACCTGAAATTATACAAATACTGATGATAGTATAACTTCATTCCGCCTGATCGCGAGCCACTGATACAATGGCTCGCGATTCAATGACCTCGGCGTGCCATGGCCGGTGACGCCACCCCAATCAGGAGTCCCCTATGTCCACCCCCCGATTCGGCGTGATGCTGGTCAATCTGGGCACCCCGGATGCCCCCACCCCCCAGGCCGTGCGCCGCTACCTGGCGGAGTTTCTCAGCGACCGCCGGGTGGTGGATGCGCCGCGCTGGCTATGGTGGCCGATCCTGCATGGGGTGATCCTGCGCTTTCGCCCGCCGCGGGTCGCCAAGGCCTACGCCTCGGTATGGACCGACGACGGCTCGCCGCTGCTGGCCATCGGGCGGCGCCAGCAGCGGGCCCTGGGCGAGCGACTCGAGGCCGAGCTGGGCGAGGCCATTCCGGTGGAGCTGGCCATGACCTACGGCAACCCCTCGCTGGTGGACGCGGGTCTCAGGCTGCGCCAGGCCGGTGTCGAGCGGATCCTGGTGCTTCCCCTCTACCCGCAGTTCTCGCGCTCCACCACGGCGGCGGTCTTCGATGGCCTGGCCCGCGCCCTGGCGCGCTGCCCGCACCTGCCGGAGCTGCGCTTCGTTCGCGACTATCACGATCACCCCGCCTATATCGGCGCCCTGGCGGCGAGTATCCGCGAGCACTGGGCGGCCCACGATGGCGAGCGCGGCAAGCTGATGTTCTCCTATCACGGCATCCCCAAGCGCTATGCCGACCAGGGCGACCCCTACCCCCGTCACTGCCAGCGCACCAGCGAGCTGGTCGCCGAGGCCCTGGGGCTGGAGGAGGACGACTGGCGGCTCTGCTATCAGTCACGCTTCGGCCGCGAGGAGTGGCTCAAGCCCTACACCGACGAGACCCTCAAGGCCTGGGGCGGCAGCGGCGTCGAGCACGTGGATATCATCAGTCCGGCCTTCGCCGCCGACTGCCTGGAGACCCTGGAGGAGCTGGAAGAGGAGAACCGCGAGAACTTTATCGCCGCGGGGGGCAAGACCTATCGCTATATCCCGGCCCTCAACGACCGCGACGACCACATCGGCCTGCTCGCCGAGCTGGTCAGGACCCATAGCCAGGGCTGGTGAAACGCCCGGCGCCGGGGTTGCCCCGGCGCCGGGGCCCGGGGTTAGCCGTGGCCCCGGTCGGGGTGCGGCACCGGCTTATCGCCGACCTCCTCCGGGCGCAGCTCCACCGGCTTGCCGCGGGTCTTGTCGGCGTGGCGCAGCTTCTGGTGCAGGCCGGTCTTGGCCAGCAGGTGAGCGGTGACCGGGGCGGTGATAAACAGGAAGAGGGTGATCAGCATCTCCTGGATATCGGGCTTGCCCTCGGTGACCCAGAAATAGAGCATGGAGGCGATCAGCATGCAGCCGATCCCCAGGGTGGTGGCCTTGGTGGGGCCATGCAGGCGCATGTAGAAGTCACGCAGGTGCGCCATGCCCAGCGAGCCGATAAAGATAAAGGCACCGCCGGCGATCAGCAGCAGCGAGATCACCCCTTCCAGTAACACGAAGACAGTCATAGCGTCCCTTTCCTTCCGCCGCCTACTCGATGATATCGCCGCGCAGCAGGTACTTGCAGACCGCCACCGTGCTGATAAAGCCCAGCATGGCGATCAGCAGCGCCGCCTCGAAGTAGGTCTTGGTATTGAGCCAAAGCCCCAGCAGCACGATCAGGGCGATGGAGTTGACGTACATGGTATCCAGGGCCAGCAGGCGGTCCGGCATGTCCGGCCCCACGGTGAGGCGGTAGACGTTCAGTGCCAGTGCCGCGAGCACCAGGGTCAGGCTGATCCAAAGTGCCGTATCTAGCATTCGTAGATCTCCTTCAGGGGCCGCTCGTAGCGCTCGCGAATCTCCGCGATCAGCGCCTCCTCGTCTTCCACGTCCAGGGCATGAATCAGCAGGGTCCTGCCATCCATGCGCAGGTTGGCGGAGACCGTCCCCGGGGTCAGGCTGATGGTGTTGGCCAGCAGGGTGATGGTGAAGCGCTGCTCCAGCATCAGCGGATACTCGACGAAGGCGGGGCGCATGCGCCGCCAGGGATTGATGATCAGCCAGGAGACCTGCAGGTTGGCGACGATGATGTCACCGAGCACCCGCAGGGCGAAGCGCAGCAGCAGCCAGGGCTTCTGCACATGGGGCTGAGCATCCCAGAAGCGCCGGGTGGCCAGCGGGATCAGGACCCCCAGGAGGCCGCCGAGCAGGATATGGCCGAGGGAGAGGCTGCGCACCAGCAGCAGCCAGACCACTAGCAGCAGGATTGTCAGCAGCGGAGTGGGTAGCCAGGAACGGGGAGTGATCATGCCTCGTCTCCGTCAGTGGTCTCGGGCAGCAGGGCGCGGATATGCACGGCGGGCTCGCCGAGCTGCTCCGCGGTGGCCTGGGCATAGTCGCTGACCGGGCCGGCCAGCACCACCAGCAGCGGCGCCGCGGCGAGCAGCCAGGTCACGCCGAACAGCTGACGCTTGGCCAGCGGCTGCCCGCTGGGCTCGCCTTCGTGGCTGCGCCAGAAGAAGGTCGAGCCGGCCCGGGAGAGGGCCACCAGGCTGCCCAGCCCGGCGAGCAGCAGCAGCGGCCACAGCCATACTTGCTGCTCGGCGCTGGCCGCCTGCATCAGCAGTGCCTTGCCGATGGCTCCGGAGAGCGGCGGCAGGCCGGCCACCGCCGCGCCCCCCAGCAGGAAGAGCACGCCCAGCAGGGAAGCGTTGTAGAGCGGCCGGCCCTTGACGATGCGGGTCCCCGCCTTGCCGCGCTGCTTGCCGATCAGTTCGGCGAGCAGGAAGAGGCCCCCGGTGACCAGGGTGGTATGGGGCAGGTAGAAGAGCAGGGCGGCGGTAGCCGCCTCGCTGCGCATGCCGATACCGGCCAGCAGGGTGCCCACCGAGATCAGCACCAGGTAGGCCACCAGCAGCCGCAGGTCGCGGGCGGAGAGCACCCCCAGGGTGGCCATCACCAGGGTGCCCAGCGCCAGCCACCATACCCAGGGCTGGTCCAGCGCCGCCAGGGTCCCGGCCTGGTCGCCGAAGACCAGGTGATAGACCCGCAGGATGGCGTAGACGCCCACCTTGGTCATGATGGCGAAGAGCGCTGCCACCGGCGCCGGCGCCGAGGCATAGGCCTTGGGCAGCCAGAAGTAGAGGGGCAGGATGGCCGCCTTGAGGCCGAACACCACCAGCAGCATCAGGCCGCCGGCGCTGACCAGGCCGGCCCGCTCGGCGGGCAGGCTGGCCAGGCGCTGGGCCATGTCGGCCATGTTGAGGGTGCCGGTGGCGCCGTAGAGGACCCCCACGGCGATCAGGAACAGCGCCGAGCCGGCCAGGTTGAGCACCACATAGTGCAGGCCGGCCTGGATGCGCGCCTTGCCGCCCCCGTGCATCAGCAGGGCATAGGAGGCCAGCAGCAGCACCTCGAAGAAGACGAAGAGGTTGAACAGGTCGCCGGTCAGGAAGGCGCCGTTGATGCCCATCAACTGCCACTGGAAGAGGCCGTGGAAGTTGCTGCCCTGCTCGTCATCGCCGCCGCAGGCGAAGACCACGCAGCCCAGCGCCAGCAGCGAGGTGAGCAGCACCATCAGCGCCGAGAGGCGGTCGAGCACCATGACGATGCCGAAGGGCGGCTGCCAGTCGCCGAGGGCGTAGTAGGTCACCTCGCCGCCGGCCGCCTGGGCCACCAGGGCGATGCTGATCGCCACCAGCAGGACGGTGGCGGTGACGCCGATGATCCGCTTGGGGCGGGTGGCGCCGCCGCGACCGCGCAGCAGAAGGATCCCGGCCACCAGGGGCAGCACGATGGGCAGGACGATCAGGTGCTGGATCATGACGCACGATCCTCCCGGTTGTCCTCGCCATCCACGTGATCGTTGCCCAGGTCACCCCGGGCGCGCATGGCCAGGATCACCGCGAAGGCGGTCATGGCGAAGCCGATGACGATGGCGGTCAGCACCAGGGCCTGGGGCAGGGGATCGGCGTAGTCGCGAGCCCCGTCGACGATCACCGCGCCATCGGTGGTCAGGCCGCCCATGGAGAACAGGAAGAGATTGACCGCATAGGAGAGCAGGGTCAGGCCCACCACCACCGGGAAGGTGCGCCCGCGCAGGGTCAGGAACAGACCGCAGGCGCTGAGCACGCCGGTGGTCACGGCATAGAGGCTTTCCATCAGTGCTTCTCCTCCTTGCTGGGGCGGTGGGGCGTGGTCAGCTTGCCCAGGTTGGCGAGGATCATCAGGGTCGCCCCCACCACCGCCAGGTAGACCCCCAGGTCGAAGAGCATGGCGGTGGCCAGCTCGATATCGCCGATGGCGGGAATATGGAAGTGGCCGAAGGCCGAGGTCAGGAAGGGTCGCCCGAACAGCCAACTGCCCAGGCCGGTGAGGGTGGCGATGGCCACCCCGGCGATGGCCACCGGCTGATACTGGAAGTCGAGGCGCTGCTGGGTCCACTCCACGCCGCGGGCCATATACACCAGGATCAGCGCCACGGCGGTGATCAGGCCGGCGATAAAGCCGCCGCCGGGCAGGTTATGGCCGCGCAGGAAGATAAAGGCCGAGACCAGCAACGCCAGGGGCAGCAGCGCCTGGGAGACGCTGGTCAGGATCAGCGGGTAGCGGTCCGGCGACCAGACGCGTCCCTCGCCGTCACTGTGGGGCATGAACAGGCGCAGGCGATTGAGCAGCTTGAAGATCGCCAGGCCGGCCAGGGCCAGCACGGTGATCTCGCCCAGGGTATCGAAGCCGCGGAAGTCCACCAGGATGACGTTGACCACGTTGTGGCCGCCGCCGCCGGGCACGCTGTTGGCGATAAAGAAGTCCGAGATGCCGTGGTTGTCGCGGGTCAGCACCGCATAGTTGAGGCTGGCCACCACCATGCCCAGGGCCGCGGCCAGGCCCAGGTCGCGGATATTGCGTCCCGCCGAGGACTCCCGGGGGGTCTTCTGGGGCAGGAAGAACAGCGCCAGCATCAGCAGGATCATGGTCACCACCTCCACCGAGAGCTGGGTCAGCGCCAGGTCGGGGGCGGAGAAGCGGGCGAAGGTCAGCGACACCACCAGGCCCACCACCGAGAGCATCAGCAGCGAGATCAGGCGGTAGCGGTGGGTCGCCACGGTGCCCAGGGCGCCGAAGATCATCAGCGCCGCGCCCAGCAGCAGAATGCCATCGGCCTCCTGGGTGGGACGGGCGCCGGCCAGGCTCGGCAGCTGCAACAGGCCGATGGCTCCCAGCAGCAGCGCCGCGCCCAGCAGCCAGCTCATGTAGCGCTGCAGGGAGCCGTTCTCCAGGCGGGCGGTCAGGCGCTCGCTCCAGGTCATCAGCCGCTGCACGGCCCCCTCGAAGACCAGGCGCGCGTCCATGGGGGAGAACTGGCGGCCGAACTGGCGGAGGTGGGCATGCAGGGCATAGAGCAGGACCCCGGCGATCAGCGCGATCACGCTCATCAGCAGCGGCAGGTTGAGGCCGTGCCAGATGGCCAGGTGGAACTCCAGCGGGGTCAGCAGCACGGCCTCGACGGCCAGCCCCAGGGGCACCTCGGCGATCACCGGCAGCAGCCCCACCAGGACGCACAGGACCGCCAGCAGCTCCACCGGGGCGCGCATCAGCCGCGGCGGTTCATGGGGCGACCTGGGCGGCGCCTTGCGCGCCGGCTTGAAGAAGACCGCATGCACCAGGCGCAGCGAGTAGGCCACCGAGAGGATGCCGCCGAGGGTGGCGAGCACCGGCAGCAGCCAGCTCAGGCCGCCCAGCAGCGGCGAGGCGGCGGCCTCGGCGAAGAACATCTCCTTGGAGAGGAAGCCGTTGAACAGCGGCACCCCGGCCATGGCCGCGGCGGTGAGGCTGGTCAGCAGGGCGGTGATCGGCATCGCCCGGCGCAGCCCGCCCAGGCGACCCAGCTCGCGGGTGCCGGTCTCGTGGTCGATGATGCCGGCGCTCATGAACAGCGCCGCCTTGAAGGTGGCGTGGTTGAGGATATGGAAGAGGGCGGCGAGGATCGCCAAGGGACTGCCGATGCCCAGCAGCACCGTGATCAGGCCCAGGTGACTCACCGTGGAGAAGGCCAGGATCGCCTTGAGGTCGGTCTTGAGCAGGGCGAACCAGGCGCCGTAGAGCAGGGTCGCCATGCCGGTCAGGGTGACGAGCAGTTCCCAGGCCTCGCTGCCGGCGATGGCCGGATGCAGGCGCGCCATCAGGAAGATCCCCGCCTTGACCATGGTCGCCGAGTGCAGGTAGGCGGAGACCGGGGTCGGCGCCGCCATGGCGTGGGGCAGCCAGAAGTGGAAGGGGAACTGCGCCGACTTGGTGAAGGCGCCGAGCAGCACCAGCACCAGCATGATCGGATAGCGCGGGTCGGCGAGGATCGCCTCGCGGCTCTCCAGCACCACGCCCAGGTCGAAGCTGCCCGCCATGTCGCCCAGCAGCAGCAGGCCCGCGAGCAGCGCCAGGCCGCCGGCGCCGGTCACGGTCAGCGCCATGCGTGCGCCCTTGCGGGCGTCGGTCCAGTGGGACCAGAAGCCGATCAGCAGGAAGGACGACAGGCTGGTCAGCTCCCAGAACAGCCACAGCAGCAGCAGGTTGTCCGCCATGACGATGCCGATCATGGAGAGCATGAAGAGCATCAGGAAGCTGTAGAAGCGCGCGAAGGGCTCGTGGGCCTCCAGGTAGTAATGGGCGTAAAGCAGGATCAGCAGGCCGATGCCCAGGATCAGGCTCGCGAAGAGCAGCGACAGGCCGTCGAGGCGGAAGGCCAGGTCGAGGCCCAGTTGCGGTACCCAGGCCAGCTGGAAGCGTGGCAGGTCACCGGCCAGTAGGGCCGGTACCTGGGAAAAGACCAGCAGCAGGGCCAGCATGGCCGGGGCCGCCGTGGCCAGGCTGCAGAAGCGGCGTCCGCGCTGCCGGGTCAGCAGCGGGACCACGACGCCAAGCAGGGCCAACAAGGGAATCCATGGCAAGATCATCGTTCGGTCGTCCTGGGTGGCTCCGAAAAACGTGGGTTTGATACCGGTTATTTCGCGTCGAGGCAAGGTCGCAGGATGCCGTTGGCACATGCCTTGCTGGCGTCGAGGCCGCCCTACTCTACAGTAAAGGGGCCGGGGCGCCGAGCCCTTCACTTGCTCGGCAGCCCCTTGAATCGCTAGAGTTTACCTCACCGTTTCGCTGGCGCATGGCTCTCAGCGACCCGCGGAATCGACCCCGTTTCCCCCGGCAGCCGGTACCCGCAGGGCTCGCCGAGGGACCGACAGAGGAGCGTCGTTATCGTGCAACTCGCCGTGCTGGGGGGCTTCGTATTGGCGGCCTTCGCGCCGCTGCTGCATCACTGGTTCGGCGAGCGAACCGGCTGGGTCCTGGCCCTGTTGCCCGGGGCCCTGCTGCTCTGGCTGCTGGGGCAACTGCCGGCGGTGGTGGCCGGCGAGACCCGGGTCTTCGAGCAGGCCTGGGTGCCCGGCCTGGAGATCACCCTGACCTTCCTGCTCGATGGGCTGTCGCTGCTCTTCGCGCTGCTGATCAGCGGCATCGGCGTGCTGGTGCTGATCTATGCCAGCGGCTACCTCAAGGGGCACCCCGACCTGGTGCGCTTCCACGTGGTGATCCTGGCCTTCATGATGTCGATGCTGGGGCTGGTGCTCGCCGACAACCTGGTCAGCCTGTTCGTCTTCTGGGAACTGACCAGCATCACCTCCTACCTGCTGATCGGCTTCAACCACACCGATCTCGAGGCGCGCAAGTCGGCCCTGCAGGGGCTCTTCGTCACCGTGGGCGGCGGCCTGGCGCTGCTCGCCGGCCTGATCCTGCTGGCCCTGGCCGGCGACAGCTGGTCGCTGCAGGAGCTCACCGGGCGCGGCGAGCTGCTCCGCGGCCACGACCTCTACCTGCCCATCCTGTTCTGCCTGCTGGCCGGCGCCTTCACCAAGTCGGCGCAGTTCCCCTTCCACTTCTGGCTGCCCAATGCCATGGCGGCGCCGACCCCGGTCTCCGCCTACCTGCACTCGGCGACCATGGTCAAGGCGGGAGTCTACCTGCTGGCGCGGCTCTCGCCGGCCCTGGGCGGCACCCCCGCCTGGGAGGCCTGGCTGTGCCTGATCGGTGCCCTGACCATGCTCACCGGCGCCTTCCTGGCCCTGCGCCACACCAATATCAAGAAACTGCTGGCCTACTCCACGGTGATGGCGCTGGGCACCCTGACCCTGCTGCTGGGCATCGGCAGCGAGCAGGCCATGGTGGCCTTCGCCACCTTCCTGCTGGCTCACTCCCTCTACAAGGGGGCGCTGTTCATGGTCGCCGGTATCCTCGACCACGAGACCGGCACCAAGGATATCGCCCTGATGGGCGGCCTGCGCCGGGTGATGCCGGTCACCGCCCTGTGCGCCGCCGTCGCCGCCCTCTCCCTGGGCGGGGTGATCCCGCTGTTCGGCTTCGTCGCCAAGGAGCTGCTGTTCGCCGCCGCCTGGGAGGGCGGCTGGCGCGACCTGCTGCTGCCGGCGACCCTGATCGCCGCCATCCTGACCCTGGCGGCGGCGGCCATCGTCGGTATCCGGCCCTTCTTCGGCGAGCGCCGCGAGCTGCCCCGGGATCCCCACGAAGGGCCCGGGACCCTGCTGCTGGGACCAGTGCTGCTGGCCGGGCTGTCGTTGCTGCTGGGGCTCTGGCCCGGCGCCGCCGAGGGCCTGGTGGCGGCCACCGCCAGCAGCGTCGGCGGGGCGCCGGTGACGGCCTCCCTTTATCTCTGGCATGGCATCAATGGCCCCCTGCTGCTGTCGCTGGTCAGCCTGGCCTTGGGGCTGCTGCTGTTCCGCCACTGGGCGCGCTGGCGCGCCGCCCTGCGCCCCCTGGAACCGTTGATCCAGCGGGGCCCCGAGGCGCTGTATTTCCGCCTGATGGATGCCCTCGTCGAGGTCGCCGAGTGGCAGACGCGGCTGCTGCAGAACGGCTATATGCGCAACTACCTGGTGATGATGCTGCTGGTGCTGGTGGGGCTGACCGGGGTGACCCTCTTCGCCCGCCACGAACTGCACCTGGCCGTCGCCCTGGACGTGCAGCTGCACGAGGCGCTGGTGGTCGGCCTGATGGTGGCCGGGGCGGTGATGGCCTGCGTGCTGCGGGCGCGCCTGGCGGCGGTGGCCTCGGTGGGGGTGATGGGCTTCTGCATCGCCCTGACCTTCGTGCTGTTCAGCGCCCCGGACCTGGGCATCACCCAGCTGCTGGTGGAGACCCTCACCGTGATCCTGCTGATCCTGGTGCTGTTTCGCCTGCCGCGTTTCGCGAGCCTCTCCTCGCCGCTGGAGCGGGTCCGCGACCTGGTGGTCGCCGCCGCCACCGGGGGCCTGATGACCCTGCTGATCCTGCAGGTGGTGAGCATCGATCCCTTCCCCAGCATCTCCGACTACATGGTGGCCAACAGCCAGCCCCTGGGGCATGGCCACAATATCGTCAACGTCATCCTGGTGGACTTCCGGGCCCTGGACACCCTGGGCGAGATGTTCGTGCTGGCCCTGGCCGCCATCGGCGTCTTCGCCATGCTGCGCTTCCATGCCGGGGAGTACGAGACGCGCGATCGCCAGGCGCGGGGGGAGGTCGTGGATGATTAGATCGGGCACCCTGATCCTGCACGTGGCGGCACGCCTGCTGATGCCGCTGCAGTTGCTGTTTTCGGTGTTTCTGCTGCTGCGCGGTCACGACGAGCCGGGGGGCGGCTTTATCGCCGGCCTGGTGGCCTCGGGGGCCTTCGCCCTCTACCTCTTCGCCTTCGGTCCCCGGGCCACCCGGCAGATGCTGCGGGTGGCCCCCCAGGACCTGATCGGCCTGGGACTCTGCCTGGGGGTGATCTCGGCGCTGCCGGCCTGGTGGCAGGGGCAGCCCTTCCTGACCGCCCAGTGGTGGACGATTCCCTGGATCGACTTCAAGTTTTCCACGCCCCTGATCTTCGATATCGGCGTTTATCTGGTGGTCCAGGGCTCGGTGCTGATCGCCGTGCTGGCGCTGATGGAGGGGGACAGCGAGGAGGTGAGCCATGACTGAGCGGGTGAGGGGAGGTGCGCCATGGAACCCTTGATGGCCCTGGCGATCGGCATCCTCTATGCCACCGCCATCTACATGATGCTGCGGCGCTCCATCGTCAAGCTGGTGATCGGCCTGATGCTGCTCTCCAACGCCGCCAACCTGCTGATTTTCGCCTCCGCCGGCATGCGCCGCGGGGCCCCGCCGCTGGTGCCCGAGGGCGCCACGGCGCCGCTGGGTCCGGTGGCCGACCCCTTGCCCCAGGCGCTGGTGCTGACCGCCATCGTGATCGCCTTCGGCGTGCTCTCCTTCGCCGTGGTGCTGATTCGCCGGGCCTACGAGATCGTCAAGGCCGATGACCTGGACCAGATGAAGGATACCGATACGTGAATCCCGAGGTGGCGCTGCCGATCCTGATTCCGCTCTTCTCCGGGGCCCTGTCGCTGCTGTTCTGGCGCCTGCGCAGCATGCAGCGCCTGGTGGCGGTGGCCGGCACCGCCGCCCTGCTGATCACCAGCCTGTGGCTGCTGGCCTCGGTGAGCCGCGACGGCATCCAGGTCATGCACATGGGCAACTGGCCGGCGCCCTTCGGCATCAGCCTGGTGGCCGACCTGCTGGGCGCCATCATGGTGGTGCTCACCGGCATCATCGGCTTCGCCGTGGCGCTCTTCTCGCTGGCCACCGTCGGCCGCGGTCACGAGGCCTTCGGCTACTTCCCGCTGATGCATCTGCTGCTGGCCGGGGTGGCGGGGGCCTTCCTCACCGGCGATATCTTCAACCTCTATGTGTGGTTCGAGGTGATGCTGGTGGCCTCCTTCGCGCTGCTGATCCTGGGCAGCGAGAAGGCGCAGATGGAGGGCGCCATCAAGTACGTGGCCCTGAACCTGCTCTCCTCGGTGATCTTCCTCAGCGCCGTGGGGCTGCTCTATGGCCTGGTGGGTACCCTCAATATGGCGGATATCGCCCAGCGCCTGGGGCAGTTGGAGGAGGGCGGGCTGGTGGACGTGCTGGCGATGATGTTCATGGTCGCCTTCGGCATCAAGGCCGCCGCCTTCCCGCTGTTCTTCTGGCTGCCGGCCTCCTACCACACGCCGCCGGTGGCGGTCTCGGCGCTGTTCGCCGGCCTGCTGACCAAGGTGGGGGTCTACGCGCTCTACCGGGTCTTTACCCTGATCTTCAATCAGAGCCCCGGCTACACCCACGAGATCCTGCTCTGGGGGGCCGGCCTGACCATGCTCACCGGGGTGCTGGGCGCGGCGGCCCAGTTCGAGTTCCGGCGCATCCTGTCGTTCCATATCGTCAGCCAGATCGGCTACATGATCCTGGGGCTGGCGCTGTTCACGCCGCTGGCCCTGGTGGGTGGGGTCTTCTACATCATGCACCACATCATCGTGAAGACGAATCTGTTCCTGGTCAGCGGCTTCGTCCATCGCCTCAGGGGCAGCTACCGGCTCAAGACCCTCGGCGGCCTCTACAAGAGCCACCCCTGGCTTGCGGTGCTGTTCCTGATTCCGGCCTTCTCCCTGGCCGGGCTGCCGCCCCTGTCGGGCTTCTTCGCCAAGTTCGTGGTGATTCGCGCCGGTCTCGAGGCCGAGGCCTACGGGGTCACCTTCGTGGCGCTGCTGGTGGGCCTGCTGACCCTCTACTCGATGGTCAAGATCTGGTCCGAGGTATTCTGGAAGGCCGTCCCGGAGGACGCCGAGCCCGCCCCGGAGGCCCCCTCCCAGCGCGAACAGTGGCTGCTCTACCTGCCCATCGTCGGCCTGGCGCTGTGCACCCTGGCCATCGGCCTCTACGGGGCGCCCATCTACGCCCTGGCCGAGGCCTCGGCGGCACAGCTGATGGATCCCGGCCGCTATATCGAGGCGGTGCTGGGCCCGGAGGTGAGCCCATGATCGGCGCGGCCTGGAACCTGCTGCTGACCCTGGCCTGGGTGGTGCTGACCGGCGACTTTTCCGGCCTCAACCTGCTCGCCGGCCTGGTGTTCGGCTATTTGGCCCTGGCGCTGATCCAGTCCCAGGTGCCGGGGCTGGCGGGCTATGCCCAGCGGGTGCCGCGCTTGCTGCTCTTCGTGGGCTTCTTTATCAAGGAGCTGGTCAAGGCCAACCTGCGGGTCGCCTTCGATATCGTCACCCCGCCCTGGCACATGCGCCCCGGGGTGATCGCCATGCCGCTCACCGCCAGGACCGACTTCGAGATCACCTTCGTCGCCAACCTGATCTCCCTGACCCCGGGCACCCTCAGCCTGGATGTCTCCGATGATCGCCGGGTGCTGTATATCCACGCCATGTTCCTCGATGACGAGGCGTCGCTGCGCGACGGGCTCGCCGAGATGGAACGCCGTGCCCTGGCCCTGTTTCGCTGATAAGGAGTCGCCATGGAGGCCGTAATCAAGCTCAGCCTGGCGCTGATGGGACTGGCGCTCTGCCTGGCCTTCGTGCGCCTTATCAAGGGCCCCAGCCTGCCCGACCGGGTGGTGGCCCTGGAGCTCTTCTCGACCCTGATCGTCGGCATCATCGGGGTCATCAGCATCCACACCGACGTGGCGAGCTTCCTCGACGTGACCATCGTCATGGCGCTGATGGCCTTCCTGGCCGCCATCGGCTTCGCGCGTTTCCTGGAGCGCGGAGGGCCCCGCGATGATTGAGGTGATCAAGGGAACCCTGCTGCTCGGCGGCGCCGTCTTCATGCTGCTGGCGGCGGTGGGGGTGCTGCGCCTGCCGGACCTGCTGACCCGCATGCATGCCACCACCAAGGCCGCCGCCCTGGGGGTGAGCCTGGTGATGGTGGCGGTGGCCCTGCACTTCGCCGAGGTGGCGGTGGTGGCCCGGGCCTTCGGGGTGATCGTCTTTATCCTGATGACCGCGCCGGTGGCCGCCCATGTGATCGGCCGCGCCGGCTACTTCGTCGGCTCCCGGCTGTGGAGCGGCACCGTCAAGGACGAGCTGCGGCCCAACTACGATCCCCTGACCCATGAGTTAAAGAGCGGACTTGAGACCGAGGCCAATGCCCGCCGTCGGCCCCGGGAGGACGACCCCGACTAGGTAGCCAGCATCCGGGTCAAGGACCCGGGCGTCGACCGGTGCCCGGCGGCCGGCCGATGCCTGGTCTCGAGGGTCATTCTGGGCGATCATCTGCGCTCATTGCCAAGGAAAGCAGGAACTCGAGATGCCCAGGTCACTGATGCTCCCCCTTCTTCTTCTCGTCCTGGCCGGATGCCAGGCGACGCCTCCCGAGGCACGGGCCGGCGACGCCGACGCGTCCCAGGCCCGGGTCGCGGAGGCGCCCGCCGAGGCGCAGCCGCCCGCCGACTTCGATGCCTGGCTGCTCCAGTTCCGCCGCCAGGCCCGTGCCGAGGGCATCGGCGAGGCGACCCTGGCCCAGGCCCTGGACGGCCTGCGCTATCGTCCCCGGGTGATCGAGCTGGATCGCTACCAGCCGGAGTTCGTGCGTCCCCTCTGGGAGTACCTGGACACCGCCGTCTCCGCCCAGCGGGTCAACCAGGGGCGCACCAAGCTGGCCGATCATCGCCAGACCGCCGAGGCCGTGGCGCGGCGCTTCGGGGTACCCGCCGAGATCCTGGTGGCGATCTGGGGCATCGAGAGCAACTATGGCGGCAATTTCGGCAGCTTCTCCACCCTGGAGGCCCTGGCCACCCTGGCCTATGACGGACGCCGCCGGGACTTCGCCCGGGGCGAGCTGCTGGCGGCCCTGCGCATCATCGAGGCGGGGGATATCTCCGCGGAGGCGATGATCGGCTCCTGGGCGGGCGCCATGGGCCACACCCAGTTCATCCCCTCCAGCTTCGTGGCCTATGCGGTGGATGGCGACGGCGACGGGCGCCGCGACATCTGGGGCAGCATCCCCGATGTGCTGGCCTCCACCGCCCATTACCTGGCCGAGGCGGGCTGGCGCCGCGGCGAGACCTGGGGCCTTGAGGTCAGGCTGCCGGCGGATTTCGACTACGCCCAGGCGGAGCTCGCCACCCGGCGTAGCACCGATGCGTGGGCCGCCCTGGGCGTGCGTGGGGTCAATGGCGAGGCGCTGCCCGACTTCGCCGCGGCCTCGGTGCTGGTGCCCGCCGGGGCCAATGGCCCGGCCTTCCTGGTGGGCCCCAATTATCGAGCCATCCTGCGCTACAACAATGCCACCAGCTACGCCCTGGCGGTGGGCACCCTGGCCGAGCGGATCGCCGGTCGCGACGGCGTGGTGAGCGCCTGGCCGCGGGGCGAACAGCCGCTGACCCGGGGACAGGTGCGCGAGCTCCAGGAGCGCCTCAATGCGCGCGGCTTCGATACCGGGACCCCGGATGGCATCCTCGGCCCCAATACTCGGCGTGGCCTGCGCGCCTTCCAGCGCAGCATCGGCGAGGCGGCGGACGGTTTCGCCACCCGGCGGCTGCTGGAGGCGCTAGTCTCGCCCTAGGCGACGCTCCAGGGCGCCGAGGAAGGCCTGGATTCGCGTGGGGGATGCCTGGGCTTCGAGTGCCCGAGCCAACAACGCTTTCGCGACTCCCTCTGCGGCGGTTGCATCGGCGAATGCCTGGCGGCCTGGTACCCTGGACGCTGAATTTCCGCCCTGCGAGAACGCCATGCCCGCCTCGACCCTCGATCCCGCCGCCCTGCGTCGGCTCCTGTGCTCGCTGCCCGACGCGCAACTGCCGCTCACCTACCAGCAGGCGGCGGAGGCCCTGGGGCTGGTGCCGCCGCGCACCATCCAGCGGGTCGCCCTGGCCCTGGAGGCGTTGATGCGCGAGGACGTGGCCGCCGGCCGGCCGTTGATCGCCGCCCTGGTGGTCAGTCGCCGCGGTGCCCTGCCGGCCCAGGGGTTCTTCGACCTGGCCGTGGCGCTGGGGCGTTTCCCGGCCGACCCGGCCCGCCACGCCGAGGCTTATCGGGAAGCGCTAGCCCGGGCACTGGCCGAGCGGCGATCTTTGCGAAATAATAAGCAAGGTAACTAAATCCCTCGGGTGACGCGGCCGTCGACCGGCCTGGCGTCACCCCACGCCAGGCGAACGACTCACGAGGCACCATGAACCCCACCATCGAACTGCTGAAGTCCCACCGCTCGATCCGCAAGTTCACCGAGCAGAAGATTCCCCATGAGCTGCTGGTGGAGCTGATTCGCGCCGGCCAGGGCGCCGCCACTTCCAGCCATGTGCAGGCCTATAGCGTTATCCATGTGACCAAGCCCGAGAACCGCGAGACGCTCGCCGAGCTGGCCGGTGGCCAGGGATACGTGGCCGGGGCCTCCGACTTCCTGGTGTTCTGCGCCGATATGAAGCGCCCCACCGAGGCCGCCGAGCGCACCGGCGCCAATGTCGTGCGCGGCATGACCGAGCAGCTGCTGGTGGCCAGCGTCGACGTGGCGCTGATGGCCCAGAACGTGGCCATCGCCGCGGAATCCGCCGGGCTCGGCCTCTGCTATATCGGCGGTATCCGCAACAACCCCGCCGCCGTCAGCGACCTGCTGCGCCTGCCCAAGCATGTCTACCCGGTGTTCGGCATGTGCCTGGGTTACCCGGCCCAGGACCCGGACATCAAGCCGCGCCTGCCGGTGGAGGCGGTGCTCAAGGAAGACTACTACTGCGATGACCGCGAACAGGTGGAGGCCTTCGACGCGACCATGCGCGCCTACTACCAGGCGCGCAAGGGCGGCAACAAGGACGCCAACTGGTCGCAGAACCTCACCCCGCTGTTCGACAGCAAGCTGCGCGCTCATATGCGCGACTTCCTGGTCGAGCGCGGCTTCGAGATGAAGTAAGTCGCCGGGGCTCGCCGTCATGCTGGCGGTGGGCCGGGCGTCAGGGCAGGACCGGCCGGCCGTCGCGTCTCAGGCGCAGGATGGTGACGACATTGGTGACGAAGATCAGCGATTCGGCCAGGGTGCCGCCGATGGAGCCCGCCAGCAGGTTGCTGAGCACCCAGCAGAAGGCCGCCACCGCCAGGGTCACCCGCATGGCGATGCCGCGCAGCATAAACATGCCCCAGGTGCCCAGCAGGCCCGCCGCCAGGGCCGGCAGGTCCCGGGGCCCGCTCCAGGTCAGCACCGCCACCGCCAGGGTGGCGAGCAGCATTCCCACCATCAGGGCCCGGTGACGCGGAAAGCGGCGCACCAGGGCGATGCGTACCACGATCAGCGCCGAGATCCCGGCGGCCACCCAGCTCTCGAGCAGGGCGAACTGGGTGGCGAAGGCCACGTTGGCGAACAGCAGCAGCACGAACAGCTTGTCGTCGCGTTTGCTGGCGAAGGCGATCACGCACAGCGCCAGGGCCACCAGGCTGACCCCCTGTCCCGCCAGCCACCTCAGGCTCAGCTCTTCCATGCGTGCCGCTCCCCCGCAACATTTCCATCGACCGCCCTAGCCTGGCGGTTTCTCCCGGCCTTGCCAAGCCTCTCGGTGCCTGGTCGTTTTTGGTGGCGTTGCCGCTAAGATGGGGGGGGCTTGCCCCGCTCCCCCGCATCGAACGGAGACGAAATGGAACCGCTACTCAATGCCGGCACGCCGGTGACCGAGGCCGCCCTGGCCGCCATCGCCCATATGCCCACCGCCAGCCTGCCGAAGCTGATGGATGATGACTTCGCTCGGCGCCTGAGCGATGCCGAGCTGATGCGCATCGCCGTGCTGCTGGCCGAGAAGAGCCGCGCCGAGGGCGGTTGCCCGATCGGCGCGGTGATCATCGACAATGCCACCCGGCGCATCGTCGGCAAGGGGCACAACACCCTGGTCCAGGAGGACCACCCCTACAACCACGGCGAGACCGCCGCCATCCGCGATGCCGGGCGCCTCGACTTCGGCCAGACCACGCTCTTCACCTCCCTGAGCCCCTGCGATATCTGCGCGACCCTGCTCTATATGCGCGGCTTCGCCCGGGTGGTGGTGGGCGACGTCACCAACGCCTCGGGCAACGAGGGCCTGCTGCGCAGCAAGGGCCTGCGCGTCGATATCCTCGAGGACGCCCGCGGCGTCGAGGGCTATGCCCGCTTCCGCGCCGAGCAGCCACGGCTGGACCTCGAAGACTGGAAAGGCAGGAGTGCCCTGTGACGACCCTGGTGATCGGCGCCGACGGCTCCCGGACCAAGGTGGCCCACGCCCTGCTGCATCTGGTTCAGGTACGGGGATTGGTCGACCGCGAGTTCGTGCTGCTCGACGGCGGGCGCTCCTTCGCCGAGGTGCTGGCCTGAGTGTCGACCCCGGTCACGGGGCTCAGCGCCGGTGGTGTTCGCAGGTCACCCTCGGGTTGAAGGGCTCGAGGTTGCCGTTGGGGTTGTCGCGAAACCACAGATGCTGATCGAAGTGAGCCTCGAAGTGGTGGGCCTCCTCCTCGGGGGTGGCCGGATCGTCGACCATATAGTCCCAGGCGCGCCCGGCCAGGATCGGCGGACCCTCGTTGCCCGCGGCTTCCCAGGCCGCCTGGAAGACCAGGTTCTCGACCCCGACCAGCGCCAGGGAGCCGTCTTCCTGGGGCTCGTAGAGCAATATGCCGGGGTTCATGAAGTCGGTATGGGTGCCGGTGCCATCGACCCGCGGCGTGGTGACCGTGAGGCCGAGCAGGTCGGGGCGCAAATAGTGGATGCCCATGCTGCCCAGCTCGGCGGGCATGCCATGCGCCGCCGGCACAGGCACGATCCCGCGGCCCGGGGAGCGTGCCGGTGGCACCATTTAGGCTTGCGGCTGCATGCCCATCGGCGCACTGGGGCGGTTGCCGACCTCCCGAAGCAACCATATCCCCAGGGCGGCGATGACCAGTCCCAGGAGGGCGAAGAGAATAAAGGTAGTGACATGGCCTTCGGCGCCGACCAGCCAGCCGGCCAGCGGTGAGCCGGCGACCTGGCCCACCGAGGTGGCCAGCAGCGGCAGCACCGGGGCGAAGGCCGGGGCCTCGGGCATGATCTGGGTGCTCCTCACCAGGTAGAAGCCGCTGAGGGTCATGTAGCCGGCGCCGAACAGCGCCGCGGAGGCCAGGGCGTAGCCGAAGTGGCCGGGATCGATCACCAGCAGTGCCAGTCCGGCGGACATCACGCCGAGGGCGATGGCATGGCTCGCGGCCGGGCCGCAGCGGGTGATCAGGTCGCCGGCGCTGGCCCCGGAGAGCCCGCCCAGGCCCACCGCCAGCCACATCCAGGCGGTCTGGCTCGGCAGCAGACCGCCGGCATGGATCACCGTATCCGGGGCGAACACCCAGTAGGCCGCGCTGACGATGCCCACGCCGACGGCTAGGCCGCTCAGCCGGGCGATGCCCAGCCACTGGGCCCGGCCGACCGGCGCGGCCAGCAGGCGGGGACGCGATAGCGAGGTGTGCCGTTCATCCCGAGGCAGGTAGCAGAGGGCCGCCAGGGCGCCGATGGCCGCCAGGGCGGCGAAGCCGGTATAGGCGCTGCGCCAGGCCTCGGCCCACAGCAGCACCGCCGGCATGGCCAGCGCGATACCCAGGCTGGTGCCCGCGTTGATGGTGGCATTGACCCGCCCGCGCAGCTCGCCCGGCACCACCCGGTAAACCGCCTGGGCCATGACCGGCGACGACAGCCCGGTGCTGATCCCGCAGATCAGCACGCCGGCGGCCAGCAGCGGCGAGGACGGCGCCTGGGCGATCATCATCAGGCCGATGCCGGCCAGGCCGGCGGCGGCGACCCCGGTGCGGCGCACGCCGAGGCGCCGCGTTACCCAGGGCGCGACGAGGATCGCGAAGACGAAACTCAGGAAGGGCAGGGCGCCGATCACCCCCGCCATGGTGGCGGTGATCGTCAACTCGTCGCGCATCGCCGGCAGGAAGAGCCCGAACACGAAGCGCGCCAGGCCGTAGGTGATGGCGATGACCCCGCTGCCAAGGGCCGCCATGCCGAGAGGAGAGAGGGGGCTCATCGGGCATCGCTCCGCGCCGTGGCGATCAGGGTGTCGGCCAGTTCCCGGGTATCGGCCAGGGCCGTGGCGGTATCCAGCAGGGCCACCGCCGTGTTGCTGCCCTCCAGCACCATAAAGAGGCGCCGCGCCAGGCCGGGGGAGCGGTCCAGCCCGTCGCGGGCCACCGCGGCCTCCAGGCGAGCCAGCAGGTCGGCCTTGGCGGCCACGGCCAGGGCGTGGAGCTCGGCATTGTGCTCGGCGAACTCGCCCATCGCCTTGGCCATGATGCAGCCGTGCTGGCTATGGCGTCGCAGCCAGTCGCCATGGGCCTCGATCAGCGCCAGGGTCTCCTGGCCCGGCGCCGCCGCGGCCATGGCCGCCTCCAAGCTGGCGATAAAGCGCTCGTGCCGGGCCGTCAGCACCGCCGCTACCAGCGCCTCCTTGGAGGCGAAGTGGTTGTAGAGCGTCATGCGCACCACCCCGGCCGCCGCCACGATGCGGTCGATGCCGGTGGCATGGAAACCCTGTTCATAGAAGAGCCGTTCGGCGGTGGCGAGCAGCTGGTCGCGTTTCGAGGCAGGCATCGGCGGTCGCTCCTGTATAGACCGATCTATCTAGCTTCGCGCCATAAAATGACGGCGGCCCCGACGCCGTCAATCGATGTTTCGCGGCGGTCGTTTCGGGTAGGGATCGGCGTCGTTCTCGGCAATAAGCCGACACTTCGCCCCCGGGCGTTGAGGCCGGGATGGGGGCGTCGACGAGGTATCGCGCTGATCGATGGTATCTTGGAGTGGACGGGCCCGGGCCTTGCGCGATCACCGCCGGGTGGCGGGGCGCTCCATCGGGCCGGGGGCCCGGCGGCGAGACCGACCATCAGCGTCGTAGCGGGATCGAGGGGGAGCATGATGAGGCTGTCGAGCACAGGATTCGCGATTTTCGGGGCCGCGCTGATCGCGATCAGTTACGGGCTGGCCCGCTTCGCCTTCGGGCTCTTCGTGCCGCCGATCCGCGATGAGCTGGGCCTCACCTCCTCGGTGATCGGCATCATCGGGGCGCTGCCCTTGATCAGCTTCCTGCTGGCCACGCTGGTGGCGCCGCTGATCACCGATATCCTGGGGGCCCGCTACGCGGCGGTGCTTTCCGGCGCCTTCGGCGTCGCCGGGCTGTCGCTGATCGGCCAGGCCAGCGGCCCGCTGATGCTGGGGGCGGGGGTGTTCGCCTGCGGGATCTGCACCGGCCTGATGATGCCCGCGCTGACGGCGGCCATGCAGGCGATCGTCAAGCGCTCGCTGCATGGGCGGGTCAGCTCGGTGATGAATGCCGGGACCAGCATCGGCGTGATGGTGGCGGTGCCCACGGTGCTCTTTATGGTCGGCGCCTGGCGCCTCGCCTATGTCTCCTTCGCCGTCCTGGCCGCCCTCGGGGTGATCGCCGCCTGGCTCTTCCTGCCGTCGGTCTCGCGGATCGTGCCGGCGAACGCCGCGCCGCCGCCGCCGATCGGCGAACTGCCCTGGTCACGCCTGATCCGGCTCTCGCTGTTCGCCTACCTGATGGGGCTCGTCTCCTCCGCCTACTGGATCTTCGCCCCCGACCTGGTGGTCAGCCTCGGCGGCCTGCCTGCCAGCGCCACCGCCTGGCTCTGGCTCGCGGTGGGTGTCGCCGGCCTGGGCGGTGCCGTGGTCGCCGACCTGGCCGATCGCAACAACCCGCCCATTACCCAGGCGCTGATGTTGATGATGCTCTCCGCCAGCCTGGCCCTGCTCGCGGCGAGCCCCGACCAACCGCTGCTGACGGCCTTCTCCGCGCTGGTCTTCGGCCTGGCCTACATGAGCCTGACGGGGCTCTACCTGATGACCGGCATTCGCCTCCTGCCCGGCCGGCTATCGGTGGGGCCGGTGTTGCCCTTTATGGCGGTATCGCTGGGACAGGCGACCGGGTCGCCCTTGGTCGGTGGGCTGGTGGAGGGCGTCGGCTATGCCGATGCCTTCGCCATCTTCGCCGCGCTCGGCATCCTGGTGGCCGTGCTCTCGCCCTTCTATCCGGGGGCCATCGCCCAGGCGGACGAGGAAGAGGCCGAGGAGGAGAGTGGCCTCCAGGCGGCCTATGACCACCAGCTCCAGAACGAGGAGGGCGAGCCGCTGGAGGACCCCCTCGAAGACGAGGCGCCCAGCGCCACGTCATAAGGGGCGGGTAGCCGGCCACCCGCGGCCTGGCCTCCCTCGCGGCGCCTTGCCCGGTGGTCAGTCGGCATGCCCGTCGAAGACGGCCATGGCCTCGTCCAGGCTGGTGGTCACGGCGTTCCACGGCAGCGGCGAGCCGGCGAAGTGGCAGTGGTAGAGCGCCTCGTCGTCGATCTCGACACGATGGATGCGGTTGCCGCGATCGTCCTGCCAGCAGTCGGCATGGACCTGCTGCCAGTCGGCGGCGAGCGGGGTGACGATGGCGATGCTCATGATGGCTTCCCTCCTCCAGTCGCTCGAGTCGGGCGTCGGCTCAGGGCGCTTTCGGTTGCCTATGACTTGGTCACTACCGGGGCGACGATCCTTTCAGTGCTGTCCCGGGCAGGCGAAACCGTGATGCCACGTCTCGCCCCGACCCTCGGGGGCGAGACCCGGTTTCTCCAGTGTAGGACAGGGTGGAAACAATCAGTAACATTTGATTACATCTGTGCGTTATTTCCCTGCCTGGGACTCAGCATCCTTCGGTGCTAGTCTGGGATGGATACCATAACGACGCCGCCATAACGCAAGGGACAGCATCATGGCAACGGATTCCACCGAACCCCGTATCACCCTGCACCCGCACTCCCGCCGGGTGCGCGTGGTGATCGACGGCACCCTGATCGCCGATACCACCCGCGCCATCGAACTCCGCGAACGCGGCTACCCGCCGCGCCAGTACCTGCCCCGCGACGATGTGCGGATGGAACTGCTGACCCCCTCCGAGACCGTGACCCACTGCCCCTTTAAGGGCGACGCCAGCTACTACTCCTTTGGCGCGCACCAGGATGTGGCCTGGAGTTATCAGCAGCCGGTGGAGGAGATGGAGGCGCTTGCCGGGCGGCTGGCATTTTACGCGGGAGTGAGCGAATGATGCTTACCGACCCGAAGTGGGCGTGCTGGGAAAGGCAGCAGGCGCGATGACTAGTCAGCATTTAATTGCCATGCTCCACACGGCGAATAAATGCTGACCAGTTGGCTTCGGTTACATACACTTAGAAAGGAGTAGGTGAATGACAACAACAGTATCTGTATTTAACAACAAAGGTGGAGTAGGGAAAACCTCTATAATCTGGAATCTAGCTGTAGCTCTCGCAGATAGAAATCATAATGTACTGTTGATAGACTTTGATCCTCAGTGCAATCTGTCAATCGCTTGTTTGGGGGATCAGGAGTTTTCTGGGCTCTTAGAATCAACTGATGCCCATCCCTTTGGAGAGACAATAAAAGCGTTCGCTTTGCCATATATTCAGCAGAATCGGATGGGAGAAGTTTATACATTCTTACCTAAGACAGAACCTCGAAATGGCTTGCTTCATCTTGCTCCCGGTGATTTTTGGTTAAACACATTTTCAGATATATTGAATGTTGGTACAGATGTCATAAGCGGTTCTGGTTTATATCGTTTCATACTTCCGTCACTGATTGCCCAAGAGGCGGCGAAGAATAATAATGTAGAATATGATTATGTCCTAATCGATCTTCCGCCATCATTTAATACATTGGTTCGGTCGTCTCTCTACTGTTCCGATTATTTTTTAGTGCCGTGTACCCCGGATCTTTTTTCGGCATATTGTGTGGGGCTTATTGGTGAGATGTTGCCTTCATTTATTCGTGATTGGGAGCAGGGTAAAGAAAGATATCTAGAGGGTAATCCTCGCGATACCACTATTAGCCAAAAGGGCGTGCCAAAATTTGGTGGTTGGATTTTTAATGGCTTCGACACTAGAAGGCGAGACGGGGTTAAGCGAGAGGTTGGAGCTGATGCTGAGCACCATCGTTCAATTAGCCGTTCAATTAGAGATGAGATGATACCTCAGCTAAGAAATATTACTGCGTATGACGCTGTTCCAGGATTTGTTGACATTGAGCCCGTTGCCGGGATTGAAGACCTCAATGTCATGGCCCCTGACAGTATTATTCAGAATGTGCCAATCCGCTATCTGTCGGAGTTTCGGCCAACAAATGCACTTCGAGGTAGAGGGCAGTGGGCGCATAATCAGATTTCACTAATGGATGAAATGGCAGATGAGTACGATAAGTTGGCGCAGCACATCATAGATAATTTTTAAGCTAACAATCGGCTGCATAGCGTCCGGTTTTTCGCTGCTTTTCAGCTCCAAGTCGGCGCGTGAGCCGGGCGCTAGTATTCCCCTAACAGCCGCTCCTGGCTGACACTCGCCATTGCCATTCTAGGTGGTGGCGGGTGCTCGATATCTACAACCTCCCCAACCCACTGACCCGCATCACTTCCCTGGTCACGGCTTCATCCAGCATGCCCCGGCCGGTTTCCACCAGCGTTAGCCAGTCGCGGGCGCGGGTGATGCCGGTGTAGACCAGCTCCCGGGTGAGAATGGGGTTGGGGGCGTCGGGGAGCAGCAGGGCGGTGTGGGTGAATTCCGAGCCCTGGGACTTGTGTACCGTCATGGCGAAGACGGTTTCCACCGCCTGGAGGCGGCTGGGCAGCACCCACTTGATCTTGCCGCTGCCGTCGCTGGAGGGGAAGGCGACCCGCAGCAGCTTTTTGCTCGGCGCCCGGGCGTCGGGCAGCGCCAGGGTGATGCCGATATCGCCGTTCATCAGCCCCAGGCCGTAGTCGTTGCGGGTGACCAGCACCGGGCGACCTTCGAACCAGCCCCGATCGAGTTCCATATCGCTGGCATGGAGCCAGCCGGCGCGGCGCAGGGCGCGGCCGATGCGCGGGTTCAGGCCCTCGATACCCCAGGGGCCCTTGCGCAGGGCGCAGAGCAGCTGGAACTGGCCATGGGCCTCGAGCACGGCGCGGGCCCAGGCGTCGAAGGGTTGGCGCGTTTCGTCGTCGCCGAAGGCGGTGTCGGTCGGGCGCCGGTCGCGCAGTACCTCCAGGTAGTGACGGTAGCCCAGCGGCGGGGTGACGGGCTCGCCGCGCCGGTCGTGGCGGCCCTGGCCGCGGTTGGGGAAACCGGCCGGATTGCCCTCCACCACCAGCCGGTCGAGGCCCGCGTCCTCGGGGTCGCCGAGATGTAGTCGGGCCAGGTCCCGATAGGCGGCCTTTCCTTCTTCACCGAACACCTCGCGCACGGCGCGGCGCTTCTCCTTGGCCTGGCGCTTGTCGGGCAGCGGGCGATTGACCGCCTCGGCGAGCCGGCCGATGCCGCTTTTGGCGTCGAAGCGGTGGCTGACCCGCAGCATGGCGATGGCCTGGTCCAGGGGCTGGCCCTGGGCGTCTCGATATCGTTCGGGCAGCGGGGTGCCGGTGGCGGCCTCCAGCCAGTCGGCGGTCTCGGTCGTGTAGTGGCCACCCTCGGCGCGCTGGCAGAGGTCGCCCAGCACGGCGCCGGCCTCCACGGAGGCGAGCTGGTCCTTGTCGCCGAGCAGCACCAGACGGGCCCGGGCGGGCAGGGCGGTCAACACCGCGGCCATCATCTCGATATCCACCATGGAGGCTTCGTCGATCACCAGCACATCCAGGGCCAGGGGGTTGCCGGCGTGGTGGCGGAAGTGGCGGGTATCGGGGCGGGAGCCCAGCAGGCGGTGCAGGGTGGTGACCTCGGTGGGGATGGCCTCGCGCAGGGTCGAGATATCCACACCCTGTTGGCCCACGGCGCCGGCCAGTTCGGCCAGCGACAGCTTCTTGACCTGGCCGGCGATGGATTCGTTGAGGCGCGCGGCGGCCTTGCCGGTGGGGGCGGCGAGGCGGATGCGCAGCGCTCGGGCGCCGTCCGTCTCGGGGCGGCCCAGGGCCATGGCCTGGAGCAGGGCGAGCAGCTTGACCACGGTGGTGGTCTTGCCGGTGCCGGGACCGCCGGTGATCACCGCGAAGGGGGAGCGGGCGGCCAGGGCGCAGGCGGCCTTCTGCCAGTCGAGGTCGCCGCTGGTGGGGAAGAGGGCGTCCAGGGCGGTGGCGAGGGTTGCGGTGTTGGTGGTGTCTTCGGGGCGCCTTTCGGCGCCAATCGCTTGCTGAAGCAAGCTCCTACGAGGGCCAGCAGCCTGGGGAGAGATGGTGGCGTCGTCGGTGGTGAGTCGGGCGGCGATCTGTTGGCGGATCTCCTGCTCGTACTGCCAGTAGCGGCGCAGGTAGAGGCGCGGGCCCCGGGGGCCGGGGGCGTGAACCAGGGGCGTGCTGCCCGGGGCGTCGTGGGCGACCAGACCGGGGTTAGAGAGGGCTCGCTCCCAGTCGTCGAGGGTCAGGCCGTCGAGCACCTCGCTGGGCAGCGGCGGCGGGTCGCTGAGGTCGTCGCCCTCCGGCGGCAGCGACAGGGCCAGGTCCGGGGCCTCCAGGGTGGCGGCCAGGTCGAGGCAGACATGGCCGCGGCCCAACTGGTGGCTGGCGAGTGCCGCGGCCAGCAGCAGCGGCGCCGGGGCCTCGGGCACCTCGCGGTGAAGGAAGGCCGCCAGGGCCCGGTCCAGGGCGCGTAGCCAGCCGCGCTCCACCCAGCGTGCCAGCAGCGCCAGCAGCGCCGCTGTCTCCTCCAGGGCCGGGTGCCGGGCCTCGGGCAGGTCGTCGAACAGATACTTCATGCGGAGGCCTCCGTGGCGTGAGTGGGCGCCGACTCGCCGCGAAACAGGGCGTCCAGGCCGTCGATCAGGGCCCGGGGCGGGCGCTCGGCGTAGAGGCCGTGGCCCTGGGTAGCGGTGGCGGGGCCGATGCCGCGCAGGAAGACGGTCAGCGAGCCGCCGATATGGCGGTCGTAGTCGTAGTCCGGCAGGCGCGACCGGAGCAGCCGGTGCAGGGCCAGCAGGTAGAGGGCGGCCTGCAGGTCGTAGCGCTTGTCGGCCATGGCCTCGCGCATGGCCGCCTGGGTGTAGGCGTCGTCGTCCGGCCCCAGGTGGTTGGACTTCCAGTCGAGCACGTAATAGCGCCCGTCGCGTTCGAACACCAGGTCGATAAAGCCCTTGAGCATGCCGTTCAAGGTGTCGGCGTCCAGCGCCGGGCGCGGGGCCCCGGCCAGGGTGTAAGCGCTGACCTGGCGGTCCAGGGCCGGGGTGGCGACCCGATGGGCGGCGAACCAGAACTCCATCTCCACCCGGTAGCTGGCCAGTTCCTCGAGGCGCAGCGGCGGTGCCTCGGGCAGCGGCAGCGGCGTGGTCAGCAGTTCCCCCAGCCAGCCGTTGAGCGGCGCCAGCCAGGCGCCCCAGCCACGCAACTGGGTGCGCCGTGCCAGCATGTCCTCGCGCAGGGCGACATCCCCTGCGGCGCGGCCGAAGCCCTGCTCGCCGGCCCACTCCAGCAGGCCATGCAGGAAGGTGCCGGGGCCGGGGCCGCGGGGGAAGCGGTGCAGGCGATGGGCCTGGGG
>NZ_BRCY01000026.1:0-42515 GCF_023708045.1 Halomonas sp. NCCP-2165 | reverse complement strand
ACAATCACCACATCCCTCAGAAGGCGCTGCATCATCAATCACCGATCACGGCGATGAAGGAGTGGCAGGCCAAGCGACCTGAGTTATTTACCAAACGAGTGGTTAATCACACGGGACCCGACACTTAACTATTTCTTCGAGAGCTGGCGGAATCTAGTCATTATTCCCATTTCGCGAATTGATGAGGCTTCGGAGGCCTCGAGAATTGGTTCGGGTGTAAGCGATCTGTGATGTTGTCCGTAGTCCATCGCTGATGGCGGCTCGTCGATCCACGATTTCTTTTGGTCTGGCTTTCCACTCGGGGGCATGTTCTCCGAGGCGGAGAGTGGGCGATAAAGCGCAAAGGAAAATGCCATGAATATCAAAGGAACACGTCTATTCCCGTTGGCCGTACTCGTGATGGCTATTTCAATGGCGGGGTGTAGTGGAAGCTCAACCCTTACGCTACCTTCCGACGACGGCGGGGTAACCGATGGTGGCGGCGATGGCGGCGGCGATGGCGGCGGCGATGGCGGCGGCGATGGCGGCGGCGATGGCGGCGGCGATGGCGGCGGCGATGGCGGTGGCGGTGGCGATGGCGGCGGCGATGGTGGCGGCGATGGCGGCGGCGATGGCGGCGGCGACCAGGCGGGGTTGACTGTGCTGGAAACGATGGTCCGGGACGCCGGTGATGCCAGCGAAGGCGTAGGAAGCACGGTGGCGGTGCTGGGCGAGGGCATCAGTCAGCAGGAACTTCCCTTGATCGGTGGTGTGACCGATGGCACCGGAGACGTCCTGGTTCATCTGGGCACCGGCGTAAATACCCTGGCCGGCGGCCTCCGGGATGGCTTGGGTAGCTATGCCACCAATGATAATGCCCTGGGGACGACCCTGGGTGGGGTGACCGGCACCGTCGGGGATGCCGGGCGCGGCGTAGGAGCGCTGGGCGATACCGTTACCTCGTTAAAGTCGCTGCCGGTATTGATGCAGGTCGATAACGCCTCGGGACTGGTCACCACTCTCGGCAAGACGGTTGGCGAACTGGGAGGAAGCGTATCGGCCCTGGGGGATTCCTTGACCCTGGCGCTGACCGATGGGAATGGTCATCTGGCCGGCCTGACGACCGAGCTGACGGGGGTGGTGCGCCCGGTACTGCTCTCGGTGGAGGGGACGACGCAGCAGTTGGGTGATGCCCTGGTAATCGGGCCGGTGGCCAATGACCTGCTCAACGAGGCAGGTGGTGTCGTGGTGATGCTGGGTGACTCCCTCGGCGGCCAGGATCCCTTGCTGGGCGGCTTGGGGGGCACCCTGGGGGGCGTCGGTCAACTGGTTGCCGACACCGGAGGCCTGCTGACCACGGGAGAGGCGTCGGGCCTATTGGAGGGCGGCCTGCTAGGCGATGGCCTGCTAAGCGGTAATGCCGGCTTGCTGGGCGGCGAAGGTGGTCTACTAGGCGGCGAAGGCGGACTGCTCGGTGGTGATGGCGGCCTACTGGGCGGCGTCACCGGGACCGTGGATGGCGTGACCGGAGGCTTGCTGGGCGGCGAAGGCGGCCTGCTCGGTGGTGATGGCGGCCTGCTGGGTGGCGTCACCGGGACCGTGGATGGTGTTGCCGGAGGCTTGCTGGGCGGCGAAGGCGGCCTGCTCGGTGGTGATGGCGGCCTGCTGGGTGGCGTCACCGGGACCGTGGATGGTGTTGCCGGCGGCTTGCTGGGCGACGAAGGCGGGCTACTCGGTGATGGCGGCTTGACTGGCGGCGAGGCTGGCCTGGTAGGTGGCCTGCTCGGGACCGTCGATGACGTTGCTGGGGGCCTGCTGGGCGGATCATCCGGCCGGGGCGAATAAGCCATTCTTCACGGGTCCTGGGTCGCCTGGTAGGGCGGCCCGGGACCCTGTTTTGTCCAAATCCTCATAGTGATTAATACTCGGGGTGGTGTGGCAAGCATTCGTGTGATAGAAAGTAACGAATGGTAACGGAAGTAGTGCAGATGACGAAGATCATCATGGGTCCAGGGAAAGGATGCTATGCAGTCAAGCTATCGTGGTTTATTCAGGAAGCCGTCGGGCGTTTCGCCGCTTTCGTCCGTATGCATAAGTGTGTTGGGCCTGCTGGCGCCAGTTTCTATAGCGAATGCCAGTGATTCTCCGTCTTTTATTGACGAGCGCCAGCCGACTCAGGTGCCAGGCCTGGAACAGATTCGGGAATCCGAGGCGCGGCGAAGTGCCACCAGTGTCTCCCTGCCTCGGGTGGCCGGTGCCATTCGTCGCGAGACCGTGGTTCCGGTCGCGCATCTCGATTTTCGTGGCGGTACCGTCTTCGAACTCGAGGATCTCGCGGGCGGCTTGAGTCCCATGCTGGGGCAGCGGGTCACGGTAGGCGAATTGATCGATGCCGTCGAGGCAATCACCCGCCGTTATCAGCAGGCCGGTTACCCGCTCTCCTACGCTTATCTCCCCGATAACAACTTCCGTAATGGCGTGGTGACCGTGGTGGTCGTCGAGGGCTATATCGCCCGCACCGAGCTCGATATCGACAAGGCCGCGGTGGCGAGTCGCGTGCGGCGCCTCGCCGCCCGAATCCTCGACGAGCGCCCCCTGACTCGGGCCACCTTCGAGCGCTATACCGCCCTGATGGAGCGGATACCGGGGGCAACGCTTGCGATCAATGCTCCGGTGCCTCGCACTCCCAGCGGCGGTACCACCCTGAGGGTAGAAGAGCGCGCCATGCGCTCCCTGGATGGCGGCTTTTCCCTGCAAGGGGGCGATGAGGACGATATCCAGCTGCTGGCCAACCTGACGCTGCAGTCCAATACGCGTCATGCCGAACGCCTCTCCCTGGCGGCCCTGGTCCCCGTCGATACCGACGATGCATTCTACGCCGCCGAGTACCAGCAGGAGCTGGGCGTCGAGGGGCTGCGACTCTCCCTGGCGGCTAGCCGCTTCGAGACCGAGGAGCCGACCGGTATCAGCCTGTTGGGCAACCAGCAGGCGACGGAGGAGAAGATCACCGAGCGCTATCGTGCCGGACTCGACTATCCGCTGCATCTCTCTCGTCGCTTTACCTGGTTCGTGGGCGGCCAACTGGATCACCACCATCAACGCACCCGCTTCGTCGAGCAGGGGCTGGCCCTGCTGGAGCAGCGCCTGAACTTCTCGGCCTTCGAGTTCAATACGCGACTGCGCCGTGCCAGCGAGGAACGCATCCTCGAGTGGCGGGGCGACCTGCGCCAAGGCGTCGATCTGGGCGCTAACCGCAATCGCCTGAGCAGCGCAACCGGCTCGATCAATCAGCCGGAAGAGCTGCATTTCACCCGCCTGGGGAGCGAAGCCCGCTGGGTGGAGCAACTGGCGTCGCGCTGGCGGCTGACCAGCCGTATCGCCGGTTTCTGGTCGGATGACACCCTGCCGTCACCGGAACAGGGCAACTATGGTGGCAGTCGCTTCGGTCGCGGCTATGGCGATAGCCAGGCGGAGGGTGACTATGGGGTGGCCGGCGAGATCGAGCTGCGCTATCTGCAGCCGCTGGAGAGCGACTGGGTCAGCTCGGTGGAGCCCTATCTCCTGGTCGATGGGGCCCGTACGCGCTTTAACGAAAGCGATACCGAACACGAGATCGCCTCGGCGGTGGCCGGCGTCGAGTTAAGCCGGGGCAGTCTCTACCGCCTGGGCGTCGAGTATGCCCAGCCCATCGGCGACCGGGACCTGGATACCGACAGTCGGGATGGTCGCATCAATGCCCGGATCAGCTGGAACCTGGGCGGCTAGTCGTCGGGGTATGGGTTGCCCCGAGAGAGTTAATGTTTCGTTGCTGGCTGAATTAGTGAAATTTCAATAAGTCGGCTACTTTCGTACAGAGCCTAAGGTGGTAGATGCTTAGGTAATAGCCCCCATTTCGAGGGGATTTGGTTAACGCAGGGAGTGATAACCATGAAAAACATGTTCGAAAAAATCACCGCACTGATGCAGCGGGGCGCCGTGACCATGCAGCTTAATCGTCCGAAATTCCGTAAGCAGCGGGGGGCCAGTGCGATTGAGTATGTGGTCATTGCCGCGGTAATTGCCCTGGCGGTATTTGTGGGCTCTGAGTTGGGGCTGGCGGATGCTTTTAAAACTTTCTTTGAGAAGGTGAAGACCGCCGTAAACTTTGATAATGCCACGTAAGTATAGTGATAGGCTGGGTTTTTCATAGCAAGTTAAAATAACGCGCAGGGAAATGCGTATGTCCCCCAATCTGCTTAAGGGTATCGCCGCCGTGCTGGTGGCGATTGCCATCGGCCTGGCCTTCGCCGGTTGGCAACTGACCCGTGATCTGCCGCCGGCCATGGAGCCGGCCCCGGTGGTGGAGGCGCCATCTCAGGAGGTGTCTCCCCCCGGCTTTCCCGTGCTGACCGCCGCCGAGCCGCTCGCTATCGGTACCCGTCTCGAGGCCCGCCCCGAGGCGGGGGACCCCATGCTGCGCACCGTGGACTACCCGGTCGCGGTGGCGGAAAGTTTCGCCGAGATCGCCGAGGTGGAGGGGCGGGTGCTGACGCGTCCCCTGGCGGCCGGAGATATCCTGCGCCCCGAGCATTTTGCCCTGGGTGGCTTGCTCGCCGAGGCGGTGCCGCCCGGCAAGCGTGCCCTGGCGGTCAGCATCGACGAGGTGATCGGCGGGGGCGGTTTTATCGCCCCGGGTGATCGGGTCGATGTCTTCTACTATGCCCAGGGCAACGACCCAGCGCGCACCCAGCTGGCGCGGCGACTCTTCCGTGACGTGGAGGTGCTGAGCTTCGGCGCCGACCTGCGTGGGGTGCCCGCCGACGGCGAGCAGGAGGCTCAGCGCAGCGGGCGCACCGCGGTCTTGGCCCTCGACGAGGCCCAGGCACCGCGGCTGCTGCTGGCGGAGACCACCGGGCGCCTGCGTCTGGCGGTGATCGGCGCCAGCGAGCGCGCCCAGGGCCTGGTCGCGCCCCAGGAGCACGGCCTGACCCCCTTGCCCGGCCTGAGGCATGCCGCCCTGAGTGACGAGGCCGCCAACGGCCATGCCTCGGCCGACGGCGACGGCCTGGGGCCTGCGGTGCGCTTCGAGGAGCTCACCGGGGTTTCCACCCTGGGGTCTCGCCCGCCGGCGGCGGCCGCTCCGGCGCCGCATCGCGCATCGAGTCGCGCGTCGCATGGCGCCTCCTCGCGTCGCGTGGTCCAGCATGTGGGGGGAGAGGTGCGTGTCGTCGAAGTGCCCGGTGGCTGACCTTTCAAGATGATGGTTTCGGCATGATTTCATGCCTAAAGGATATCAATGCATGGCTAGATCGACGGCATCTCAGTGGCTCTTTCGTCTGGTGTTTCTGGTGCTGCTCCTCGGGGCCGCCCCGCTCGTCCAGGCCGATATCACCCCGCCCAGCGATCGTATTATCGATGTAATAGTCGGCGACCAGCAGCGACTGCACTTGCCTCGAGCGGTCGAGCGTACCGCCATCGGCTCGGGCGAGATCGCCAATGTGCAACTGGTCAGTGACAGCGAGCTACTGATTACCGGACTCGGCGTGGGGGCCACCTCGCTGCGGGTCTGGCTCGAGGGCGCCGGGGAACCACGCCTCTATCGACTCGAGGTCGCGCCCAGCGGCTCCCTGGGCCTGGAGGGGGAGTATCGGCTCAGCCAGGCCTCCGGGGTGCCGCGGATGATCGGCGACACGGCGTCCCTGGAGCGCCATGACCAGGCGCGGCAACGCTTCGAGGACCTGCCGCTGGTGGATGCCAGTCGCCAGGTGGGGCCCCTGCAGGTGCAGGCGGATATCCGGGTGATCGAGGTCAATCGCCGTCGCCTGGAGTCCGTGGGCTTCTTCCTGGGGCGTGACAACGGGGGAAATACCCAGTTTGCCGTCGGCAACACCGGCAGCGGTGCCGCCTTCCTCAATGACGGCAGCCTGATACCGCCGCTCTCGGAAGGGTTCTCGATTATCGGCGGCAACGCCAGTCGCGGTTATCTGGGAGCCATCAGCGCCCTGCGCAACAATGGCTTCGCCTATACCCTGGCCGAACCCAGCCTGGTGACCCTCTCCGGGCAGAGCGCCACCTTCCTGGCCGGCGGCGAGTTTCCCTTCCCGGCGCGCAGCAGCGACGGCGAAATCACCGTGGAGTTCAAGGAGTTCGGGATCCGCCTGCAGCTGACTCCCACGGTGCTCGACGAGAACCGCATCATGCTCAAGGTGGCCCCCGAGGTCAGCGAGCTCGACTTTACCCGCAGCATCCAGTCGGGGGGCGTCCAGGTACCGGCCCTCAACGTGCGGCGTACCGATACCACCATTCAGCTCGGCAATGGCGAGAGCTTTATCATCAGCGGCCTGGTCAGTAACAACACCCTGCAGAATGTCGACAAGATCCCCGGGCTCGGCGACCTGCCGGTGCTGGGGGCCTTCTTCCGCTCGACCCGCTTCGAGCGTGACGAGAAGGAGCTGATCATGATCGTCACTCCGCACCTGGTATCCCCCATGGCGGCGGGTACCACCTTCGACGAGTTGCCGGGGGATACCCTGCGACGCTACGACCCGACCTTCCTCGAGCTGCTCTTCGATCCCCAGGATGCCCGCGCCATCGAGCGCCTGGGTGAGGTCGGCTTCTCACGCTAAGGAGGTCCGCGATGCCCTTGAAACAATTCCAGCGTGGTCGCGGTGAGGCCAAGCGTACCCTGGTGGATGCGGACGACCCGGCCCTGAAGAATGACCTGCATCGGGCGGTGATCGAGCGTCTCGAGGACGAGAATGGCCTGCTCGACGATGACCCCACGGTGATGCTGATGCGGGTCGAGGGACTGGTTCGCGAGTACCTGGATGCCCGCCACCTGACCCTGCTGCCCCAGGCCCTGGAGCCGCTGACTCGTGAGGTGCTGCACGAGCTCACCGGCTTCGGCCCGCTGCAGCCGCTGCTTCGCGACGACAGCATCTCCGACATCCTGATCAACGGGCCGCGGCGGATCTTCGTCGAGCGTGACGGCGTCCTCGGCCGGGTGCCGGAGCGCTTCCTCAACGACGCCCATATCCTGCGGGTGGTGCGGCGCATGCTGGCTCCCCTGGGGCGCCGCCTGGACGAGTCGAGCCCCATGGTGGATGCCCGCCTGCCGGATGGCTCCCGGGTCAATGTGATCATTCCGCCGCTGGCGCTCGACGGCCCTTGCGTGTCGATCCGCAAGTTTCGCCGCGAGGCGTTGACCGCCGACGACCTGATCGAAAGCGATGCCCTCACCGCGCCCCTGATGCGCCTGTTGCAGCAGGCCGTGGCTGAGCGGCGCAATATCCTGATCAGCGGGGCCACCGGCTCCGGCAAGACCACTCTTCTGAATATTCTCAGTCGCGAGATTCCCCCTCATGAGCGGGTGGTGACCATCGAGGATGCCGCCGAGCTCCAGCTGGGCAATAGCCATGTGGTGCGCCTCGAGACCCGGGCCCCCAATAGCGAAGGGGAGGGCGAGGTCGGCGCCCGGCAACTGGTCAAGAATGCCCTGCGTATGCGTCCCGACCGGGTGATCCTGGGGGAGAGCCGCGGCGACGAGGCCCTGGACATGCTGCAGGCCATGAATACCGGTCACCTGGGCTCCATGAGCACGGTGCACGCCAACTCCGCCCGGGATGCCCTGGTGCGTCTGCAGATGATGGTGCGCCTGGCGGGCTTCGAGGGCACCGATGGTCTGGTCAATCAGATCGTCGCCACGGCCCTGGACCTGGTGATCCATATCACCCGCGATGCCGAGGGGCATCGCCATGTGGTGGAAGTGCAGCAGGTGCAGGGGCTCAAGGCGGGACAGGTGCTGCTCGAGCGACTCTACCACCGGGAGGATCGCCAACTGGGCAGGGAGATCGTCTGGCACAAGCGTATCGAGGAGCCGGCATGACCCCCTGGCAGCTATGGCTGGTTACCCTGGCGCTGCTGTTGGCCGCCGCCGGGCTGCTATGGAAGAGCGCCCAATATCAGAGCGAGCGGGCCCTGGGTGGCGATACCCTCACCACTCACCGTAAGCGTTTACCCCGCGACTCGCTGCAGGAGGTGGTGCTGGACTATCTGCTCGCGGCGGGGATTCATCTGGGAGGGCGGGGCTTGCTCCTGCTCGGCGGGCTGCTGCTGGTGATGATACTCGGCAGCCTGTTGATGTTCGGCCACCGCCTGGGGGCGCTGCTGGTGCTGGGCGGTCTGGTGGTGATCAATCTCGGGCTCGGCCTGCGCGCCCAGCACCTGCGCCGGAAGATTCGTGATCAGCTGCCCAACTTCATGGAGCAGGTGGTACGCGAGATCGGCGTGGGCGCCACCCTGGAGATCGCCTTTCGCCGCAACGTGGAGCGCGTGCCCTTGCCGCTGCGCGATGCCCTGAGCCGTATCGCCGTGCGCCGGGACCTCGGCATGGAGCTCCACGACGGGCTGCGGCGCGAGGCACAGCTGCTGAAGATTCACGAGTTCGACCTGCTCGCCGCGGCGGTGGAGGTCAATCAGGTGCATGGCGGCAGTCTCAAGGAGATTCTCGGCAGCTTCGTGGAACTGCTGCGCCAGCAGGAGCGTGGCCGCCGCGAGCTCAAGGCCCTGACCGGCGAGACCCGGGTAACGGCGGTGGTGCTGGCGGGAATGCCGCTGGCCCTGGCGGGCTTTATGGTTATCAACAATCCGGAGTTTCTGGCCCCCATGCTGGAGAGCCCGAGCGGCAAGCTGGCCCTCTGGGTGGCCCTGGGGCTGGAACTGGGGGGATGCTTCACCCTATGGCGGATGCTGCGCTCCGTCTAGGACAGAACGGCGTCGCCTGAGTGGCACGTGCCACCCATAATCTCGCCGTCACTTCGCAATCAGGGATCGAGTCTATGGCGATATTGCTGATATTGGGAGCCTGCACTCTTCTTCTGGCGGCCTGGGCCTGCTGGCTGGCGGGCCGCCGTGAGGCGATGCAGCGCGCCCGGGCTTCGACCGACCAGGGGGGCTGGCCGGGCCAGGCGCCAGAGCTCGAGCTGGCCCCGGGGGAGGCGGGGCAGGCCGCCATGCAGCGCCATCATGCCTATCTGGAGTCGCGCCTGCTGGGCGGCGGGCGTAGCCTGTGGCGCCGTCAGGCCAGCCGTCGTCCCTGGCTGGCCGAGCTGGCGTTGCTGCTGCGGCAGGCGGGCTTTATCGGTACCCGGGCCCAGGTGCAGGTGGTCGGGTCGGTGCTGCTGGTGGCCCTGGGCGCGGTGACCTGCGGGACCCTCTTCGGCTGGCAGCAGGGGCAGGCCTGGTCCCGCGCCATGCTGGGTGGCCTGGCCTTCGGGCTCCTGGTCGGCGTGCTGGGCTGGTGGTGGATCAAGGGATGCCGCGCCCGGCGCGCCGCACGTCTGGACGAGGAAGTGGAGGTGGTGGTGCAGGTCACGCGGATGCTCTGGGATGCCGGCATGACCCTGGAGGGGGTGCTGCGCGGCCTGATCATCAACCTGGCGCCGGTGGCCCCGGAGTCGGTGCGCGAGCTGCGCCTGGCCCTGCACCGTATCGAGGCCGGCCAGGCTCGGGAAGAGGTCCTGGAGGCGCTGGCCGAGATTCAGTGCTGCGAGGGGCTCCAGGACCTGTTCAAGCTGCTGGCCCAGGTATCCGCCTCCGGGGGCGGGGCCCGGCAGTCGCTGGTGACCCTGAGTGACCTGATTCGCGACCGTCGCCGTACCCGTATTCAGGAAGTGGTGACCAAGATGTCCGGCAAGATGTCGCTGGTGATGATGCTGTTTCTCTTCCCGGCCCTGCTGATCGTGTTGGCCGGGCCGGCGGTGATCAATCTGGGAGGGCTCTTCGATGCCCTGGGGAACTGAGATGTCGCCGCGACGCTGGCGCACCACGCTCTCGCTCCTGGCCCTGGTGGGCCTGCTCGGTGGATGCACCACCACCACGACCCTGGTATCCGGGGCCCTGGCGCCGGAGGAGGCGGATCGACAGGCCCGCGGGGCCTGTGGCGAGCGCTATGACGGCGAGGTGGGCGTGCAGTTGGCGATGATCGGCCAGCAGCTCGATGACGACCGCCCCCGGGCCGCCCTGGCCTACCTGGATACCTTCGGCTTCGACTATCCGCAGGCCAAGCTGCTGCGGGCCGAGGCCCTGCGGCGGATCGATCGGCGTGCCCTGGCGGATCGGGTCTACCTGGAGCTTCGCGAGACCTGCCTGGCGGCGGATGCCTACCGCGGTCTGGCCCTCAATGCGGCACACCGTGGCGCCCTCGACGAGGCCCTGGCGTTGATGCAGTCGGCCCGGGATCGGCGTCCCGCGGATGCCCGGATCCGCAACGACCTCGGTTATCTGCTGCTGCTGGGGCAGGAGCATCGCGAGGCTCGCCAGCAGTTCCTGACGGCCCTGGAGTTGGATGAGGGGCAGCGTAACGCGGCCACCAATCTGGTGCTTAGCCTGATGCAGGAGGGACGCCAGGACGAGGCCGAGCGCGTGGCGCGTCGCTATGGGGTGGATAATGCCCTGCTGGCGCGGTTGCGCCGGCTGGAAACCAATCACTGACGGTTCGATACCAGAGCCCGTGGGGGGATAGTCATATGAACGGATTCACCAAGGTCGCTGCTTCCTGTCTGCTGGTGCTTGGCATGAGCCTGAGCGGCTCGGCACTGGCCCAGGGGGTTACGGCCTCGTCCCGGGCCGGGACCACCACCTACCACAGAGAAACGGCGCCGCGGGTCACCGCCGGGAGTCACTCCGTGCGGGAGCTGCTGGCCCTGCAGCGCCACGGTCAAGCGGCCTCGCCCCATCGTCAGCATGTCTCAGGCGAGGTGCAGGCGCGCATCTACCGGCGCTACCTGGAGAGCTTTGGCCACCCGATTCCCGAACGCTATATCGACACCGATTTCTCTGGCGAGTAGGGCGGGCGAGCATGGCTATTGATCGCAGGGAAGCGGGCTCTCGCCGCCAGCGCGGGGCCATCGGCCTGATGGCCGCTCTGGTCATGGTGCTGCTCATCGCCTGCATCGTGGTGGCCCTGGATACCGGGCGCCTCTACTGGGAGAAGCAGAACCTGCAGCGGGTGGTGGACCTGACCGCCTTGACGGCGGTGGCAGAGGCCGACGAAGGCCTGGAGAGTATCGACCGCGCCACCCTCGAGGCGGCGGCCCGGCGCAATGGCTTCGATGTCGACCAGGCGGACGACAGCGGTTACCGGCGGGTCCTGGTGATGGAGCCCCCGCAGCTCGGCGGGCTCTGCCGCCTGACCCGGGGGGAGGAGGGCAGTGTCCATACCCTGCGCGAATTCGCGCCCATTGCCGAGGGCCAGACGCTGATCGAGTGTGCCGAGGTGTCCCGGGCCGATGGTCGCGGCTATGAGGCGGGAGTCGCCGGACGCAACGCCATCCATATCGCCGCGACCCTGACGACCCGCCCGAGCCTGGTCGAGACCATGCTGGGAGACACCACGGCGACCCTGCGCGCCGAAGCCACCGCCCAACGTCCCGCCGATAATATCGCCACCTTCTCCGTGGGGTCGCGGCTCTTGAGGGCGGATGGCAGCGGCCTGCTGGGCACCCTGCTGGGGCCGGGCCTGGACGTGACGGCGGTGGGGTACGAGGGGCTGGCCAATGCCTCGGTGTCCCTGCTCGACCTGATCGACCTGGCCGCCGATGCGGGTACCGCCCAGGGGCTTGTGGATGGCGTCAGCCTGAACCTGGCACAGCTGGCCAATATCACTGAACTGCGGGCATTGAGTCGCGACGAGGGCCTCTCCGAGTCGACCCTATCGGCAGGCGTCGAGCTCTTCGCCGAGGCCATCGAGCTGTTTATCGACCTGGGACTCGATAGCATCGAGCTGGCCGAGGTCGTGCGGGTGGACCCCGCGGCGGAGGAGAGCGCCCTGAATGCCCAGGTCGGCTTGCTGTCGCTGCTCGAGGCCATGGCCTTCGTGGGCAACGGTCGCTTCCTCCAGGTGGAGGACCTGGGGGTCGACCTGGGCCTGTTGGGGGGGCTGGACGTGGTGCTCGAGGTGATCGAGCCCCCGCGTATCGCCATCGGTCCCATCGGCTGTGCCGATGGCTCCCAGGGGGCCTGCGGGGGGCAGTGGCAAACCGAGGCGCGCACCGCCCAGGTCAAGCTGGGGATCGGCGCCGACGTCAGCGTGCCCCTGCTGGCGGAGGTGGGCATTCGGCTGGGGGTGCTGGCGGGCGGGGCCCGCGCCGGCATCGATCGGGCCGAGCCGCAGGGGCAGGGGCATCGGTTGATGGTCTCCGCCTATCAGCAGCCGACGGCCATCGCCCTGGACCTGGATGTCGGCATCCTCGGTACCCGGGTCTCCGACCGTCCCGATACCGGCTTCAGCGAGGCCGGCCTGGCCTCGGGCATCACCTCGTCGCTGGGTATCGATGAAGACTCGCCACTGGTTGGTCGCGTAGTGGACACCGCCGGTGGCCTGTTAGAGGGTCTGCTGAGCCTTGTTGGAAGCCTGCTGCCGCTCGGCCATCAGACCCAGATCAACCCAGATGATACGACCTGGATACAATCTCGCGATTGCCTGGTTTACTGCACCGACTGGGAGAATGAAAGAGAGGTACCCACCCTGGACGAGGAGATCGGCAGCCAAGGCGGCAGTACCGGGGGCTGGCAGGAGGATCTCGCGACCTGGCTCGCCGACCTGGAGCAGAGCTGGGCGGGTAGCGTGATGTCGCCCCAACCGGGCCTGGGGACCTGGCCGCCGCAGGTGCCCGAGGATAGCCGCATCGAATTCGGCGGCTCCTCGTCCGATCTGACCGAGTCACTGAGCGAAGCGCTGGACGAGATCGACCTGAGTGTCGATGTGCTGGGGGTGCCCCTGGGCGGGCTGGTCACGCCGGTGGTCGACCTGACCCAGGAGGTCCTCGGCGGCGTGGTGACCGGGATCCTGGCGGCTCAGGTGGTCGAACCGCTGCTGGAACAGCTGGGGTTGGAGGTCTCCGGGGCCGACGTGAATATCCTCGATTTCGAGCCCGGATTGGAGCAACAGGGGGCGGAGCTGGTGCTATGAAAATGATCGCTAATCCATACCATCAGCGGGGCGCCGTGGCCATCGAGTTCGCGCTGATCTTCCCGCTATTTCTGATCGTGCTCTATGGCATGATCAGTTACAGCATCTACTTCGTGGCACTGCATGACCTGAACCGTCTGAGCGGCGAGGCGGCCCGCTCGGCCGTGGCCCTGGAGCGACAGGAGGATGGTCTGCCGGCGTCGGGCGCCATCGCTGGCCTGGTCGACACGCTGATCGGCGAGCGGGCGCTGTTCGCGAGCCTGATCGCCCGCTGCGATGATGGCGACTTCTTCCCGTCGGGGAATCGCGAGCTGGAGGTTTGCCTGCGCCTGGACGCGGCGGCCTTCCCCCTGCCCGCCATCACGCTGGGGGAGGTCACCGTTCCCGACGTGGGTAATGCGACGATTCGCTCTAGGGTCACCCTATGAGGCGTCATCTTCTTGCCTGGGTCTGGCTGCTGGGTGTCTGGCTCGGCGCGGCGCCGGCCCTGGCCGCCGATCGGCCCGAGACCCTGATCATCGCCCCGGGCAGTCCCGGCCAGCCCCAGGATGCCGCCCTGATACGGGCGCTGGTCGAGGCGCTCGAGACGCGGGGGCAGCGGGCCGAGGTGGCCTATCTGCGCCACCAGGAGGGGCAGGGACTGCCGGGACGGCAGGCCCTGGCGCTCGCGGCCCTGGCACCGCGCATCGTGCTGCTGCACGAACCGGCCCTGCGCTTCTATCGCCAGCAGGCCCAGGCGCTGGGACGCCGGGAGCTGGTGGCCTATGGGATCTTCGGCCGCGAGCAGCGCGACTGGCTCGCCGCGCGGGGGATCGCCTTGATCGACCTGGCGCCCGTGCTGCGCCGCAGCCTGGCATGGGTGATGCACCGGGAGGCCACGCTGCCGGTGATATGGGGCGCCGGCGCGGCCCAGGAGTCGCGGCTGGCGCCCTATCTGGCGGAGGGGGCGGAGTTCAGCGGGCGTCAAGTGCGCTGGGAACGGCTGAGCCGCGATCCCTTGCCCCGGGCCGAGCATCGCCTGGCCTCCGGTGACGTCAGGCGCGACCAGGGGTTCCTGGTGGCGCCGCCGACGCCCCAGGCCCGTCGCCAGGCCGAGGCGCTGCGCCGCCTGGGATGGCGGCTCTGGTGCCTGGATCCGGCCTGGCTGCCGGAGGGGTGCCTGGGGGGCATTATCGCCGACGAGACGGCGGTGGCCGCACAGCTACTGGATGCCCTCGATGGCGTCTCGAGCCAGGACGGCGGCGGCGGGGTGGCCGCCGCCGCCGCCACGCCACGCCTTCACTACGCCGAGCGCCTCGGCTCGGGCGGCCAGGACGTCACCCGCTTCGGTCTCGACGAGGCGCAGGCCGAGCGTCAGCGGCGCGGCGGCTGGTTGGTGGCGGTCGCCGTGGGCGCCGGGGTGCTGGCGCTCCTCTTGCTGCTGCTGGCCGGTTGGGCGGAGATGCGTCGACGCCAGCGTCGGCGCCGGTTGTCACTGGATGAGCGCACGCGCCTCCCCGAGTGGCCGGCCCTCGAGGCGCGCATGAGCCGCTACCTGCAGCAGGCCTACCCCTTCCAGCTCTGCTGGATCGGCTTCGACCGCCTGGCGGCCCTCGAGGCCTCGGGAGAGGTCGAGCCGGCGAGTCGACTGCTGCCCGCCGTGGCGAAACGCCTGCGCACGCTGGTGGGCAGTCAGGCCTATCTGGCGCGCCTCGATGAGGGGGCCTTCGCGGTCATGGGCAGCTTCCCCGATGAGTCGCAGGCACGGCTATTCATGGAGCGCCTGCAGCGGGGCCTGGAGGACAGCATCGAGCTGGGCGGCGAGCATCATCGGCTGTTGCCGCGGCTGGGAGTGGCAATGAGCGAGGGGGACAGCCCCCGCGCCCTGCTGCTGGCGGCCAGAAACGCGGCGGATCGGGTGGCCGACGACGGCGCCCGGCGCCCGGCCTGGTTTCGTCCCGGGGAACTGGACCGCGCAAGCCAGCAGGCGGCGCTGCTGGAGGAGTTGCGACGCGATGCCGTGCCGCCGGCGGAGCAGTTGCGTGTTCTGGTCACCCCGCTCTACCGGCTTTCCACCCGCCAGCTGGCGGGTGGCACTTTCCAGCTGGAGTGGCAGCACCCCCGGTGGGGGAGGATGGCTCCCGCTACCTGGCGCCCCCTGGCGCGATTCTGCCAGCAGGTCCTCGGCCTGGAGCGCTACCTGATCAGCGTCGGGCTGCGACAGTTGAGCCAGCAGGCCCTGCTGCCGGGGGTTAGCTGGTGTTTCCCCCTCGCCGCCGAGCACCTGGAGTCACCGATGTTCAGTGACTGGTTGGAGGCGCGCTGCGAGGAACAGGGCATACCCCCGGGGCGTATCGAATTGTGTCTGGACGGCCTTGTCCTGCCGCCTGGCGAGACGGCCTGGAAGAACCTCAAGCGCCTGCGCAGGCTGGGCGTGGGGTTGTCCGTGGAAGGGGAGACCGGGGGGGTAGAACTCCTGGCGTTGCTGCGTCTACCGCTGAGCGTGCTGCGGCTGCCCGGGGAGATGATCCGGACCCTGCCCGGCGACCAGCGGGCGCTGCTGCTGCTCAAGGGCATTCGTGACACGGCGGTGATGCTGGGGGTGCGGATTCTCGTCACCGAGCTCGATAACGAAGAGCGGTTGAGCAGCCTGCGCGGCCTGGGCTACCAGTGGGGAAGTGGGCCCTTGCTGGGCCCGCCCGAGCCCCTGGCGTCGCTGCTGCAACGCCAGGGGGCGGGCGTTAGCGATTCGCCACCTCGATGACTTCATAGATCCCTTCCACCGGGGCGGGATCCGCTTGCGGTGCCCGGGGGGCCTCCTCGGCCTCGCGCAGCACCGCCACCGGCTGACCGCTGGGGGACTCCACCGCCTGACGCAGTTGGGCATAGTCGATCGGCGGCTCCTCGTCGCCGAAGGCGCGGCTCAATACCTCCAGGGCATTGAGCACCGGCTCGAAGCTCGCCTCGTTCTCCTCCAGGGCCGGGTAGGCCTGGACCATCAGGGTGTCGCCGGCCCAGCCCGCCTTGAAGGGCTGGTCGACGATATTGACCCGGGTACCGTTGGGCACCCGCTCGTAGAGGCTCTCGATGTCCTCCGGGAACATGCGGATGCAGCCGCGACTCACCCGCATGCCCACGCCGTCGGGACGGTTGGTGCCGTGAATCAGGTAGCTGGGCAGCCCCAGCAGGATGGCATGACGTCCCAGGGGGTTGTCGGGCCCGGGGGGCACGATGGCCGGCGGCGGCTCGCCGCGGGCCGCGGCTTCCTCGCGCATCGACTGGGGCGGCGCCCAGGCCGGGTCCTTGACCTTGACGGTGGTGCGGGTCACGCCCACCGGGGTGGCGAAACCGTCGCGCCCCACGCTGATGGGATAGGTCTCCACGCGGCCCGGATCCTCGGCGGGGAAGTAGTAGAGGCGCAGCTCCGAGAGGTTGATGACGATCCCCTCCCGCGGGGCATCCGGCAGGATGAACCGGGTGGGCAGCACCACCTCGGTGCCCTCGCCGGGGTACCACAGGCTGACGTCGGGGTTGGCGCGGCGGATCTCCTCGAAACCGAGGTTATGGCGCCGGGCGATATCCAGCAGGGTGTCCTCCTCGGCGGCGTCGATGATGCGCACCTCGCCGATCACGTCGCCCTCCTCGGGCAGCGCATAATGGCCGCGGGGCAACTCCTGCGCCCAAGCGAGCGCGGGCAGCAGGGCCAGGGTAAGCGGGGCCAGGCCCCGGGTTAGCACTTTCATGGTCAATGTCCTATGGGTTGCCCGGGCGGCCTTCCTGGCCGCCGCGAAATCATCGTCTAGGCTGCCTGGGTCTTGCGATTCAGGGTTTCCAGCAGCCGTTCCAGCGCCTCGAAACGCGATGCCTCGTCCTCCATGGCCGCCTCGAAGCGCAGGGTGTCGGCGCCCTCCAGGCGGTAGTGGCGCGGTTCCTTCTGGATCAGCCCCACCAGGGTCATGGGGTCAACCCGGGTGGTGGCGGCGAAGATCACCCGGCCACGGGCCCCGCCCGCTTCCAGGCGGCGAATGCCCAGACGCTCGGCTCGCTGACGCAATCGGGTCTGGCGCAGCAGCGTCTTGAGCGGCGCCGGCAGCAGGCCGAAGCGGTCGATCAGTTCCACCTGCAGCTCCTTGAGCTCGGCGTCGTCCGCGGCGCTGGCGATGCGTTTATACATGATCAGTCGCTGCTGCACATCCGGCATGTAATCCTCGGGGATCAAGGCGGGCAGGTTGAGGCTGACCTCCACCCCGTCGTCCAGCGGCGCCTCGATATTGGGCGTCTGGCCCGACTTGATCGCCTTCACCGCCCGGTCGAGCATCTGCATATAGAGACTATAGCCGATGGTCTCCATCTGACCGCTCTGCTCGTCGCCGAGCAGCTCGCCGGCGCCGCGGATCTCCATGTCATGGCTGGCCAGGGTGAAGCCGGCCCCCAGGTCCTCGGCGGCGCCGATCGCCTCCAGGCGCTTGAGGGCATCGCGGGTCATCGCCTTGGGCGGCGGGGTCAGCAGGTAGGCGTAGGCCTGGTGGTGACTGCGTCCGACCCGACCGCGCAACTGGTGCAACTGTGCCAGGCCGAACTTGTCGGCGCGCTCGATGATGATGGTGTTGGCGCTGGGCACGTCGATGCCGGTCTCGATGATGGTGGAACAGACCAGCACATTGAAGCGCTTGTGGTAGAAGTCCGACATCACCCGCTCCAGGGAGCGCTCCGGCAGCTGGCCGTGGGCCACCGCCACCCGCGCCTCCGGGACCAGCTCGCGGACCTTCTCGGCGGCGGCCTCGATGGTCTTGACCTCGTTGTGCAGGAAGTAGGCCTGGCCGCCGCGCAGGATCTCTCGCAGCAGCGCCTCCTTGATCACCGGCTCGTTGCGGTTCTGTACGAAGGTCTTCACCGACAGGCGCCGCGCCGGCGGGGTGGCGATGATCGACAGGTCGCGGATCCCGCTCATCGCCATGTTCAGGGTGCGCGGAATCGGCGTGGCGGTCAGGGTGAGGATATCCACCTCGGCGCGCAGGCTCTTGAGGCGCTCCTTCTGGGCGACCCCGAAGCGGTGCTCTTCGTCGATGATCAGCAGGCCCATCTTGGGCAGTTTCATCGACTTGCCGAGCAGCTTGTGGGTGCCGATGACGATATCGGCTCGGCCCTCCTGGATGCGCGCCAGGGTCTCGGCCTGCCCCTTGCCGCCGGTGAAGCGCGAGATCAGCTCCACCTGCACCGCGGTATCGGCGAAACGGTCGCGGAAATTCTCGTAGTGCTGCTGGGCCAGCAGGGTGGTGGGCACCAGTACCACCACCTGGCGTCCGGAATGCACCGCCAGGAAGGCGGCGCGCATGGCCACCTCGGTCTTGCCGAAGCCCACGTCGCCGCATACCACCCGATCCATGGGCCTGGGCGAGGTCATGTCGCGGATCACCGCCTGAATCGCCTCGCGCTGGTCCGGGGTCTCCTCGAAGGGGAAGCTGGCGGCGAAGCGCTGGTATTCCTCGACGGGGAGCTCGCAGGCGAAGCCTTCCCGGGCCTCGCGGCGGGCGTAGACATCGAGCAGCTCGGCGGCGGTGTCGCGGATCTTCTCGGCGGCCTTGCGCCGTACCTTCTCCCACTGCTCGGAGCCCAGGCGGTGCAGCGGGGCGCCCTCGTCGCTGGCGCCGGCGTAGCGGGCGATCAGGTGCAGGCTGTCCACCGGCACATAGAGCCGGGCGCCATCGGCATACTCCAGGGCCAGGAACTCCGCGGCCTGGCCGCCGGCCTCCAGGGTCTCGAGCCCCAGGTAGCGCCCCACGCCATGAGTCTGATGGACCACCGGGGCGCCGGGCTTGAGCTCCGCCAGGTGGCGTACCGCCAGCTCCCCCGCATCGGTGGCCTTCTCGCGGCGCCGGCTCTGGCGGACCACCTCGCCGAACAGCTCGCTCTCGGTCAGTACCGCGATGCCCTCGTCGAGCCACAGGCCGCTGGCCAGGCCCCCCTCGGTGATCGCCAGGCGGCTCTCGGCGGCGAGGAAGGCCGACCAGTCGTCCAGGTGGGGCAGGGACAGGTGCAGCGGGGCGAGCAGCTCCTCCAGGGCCTCGCGGCGGCCCCGGGATTCCGCCACCAGCAGCACCCGGGTCGCGGCGGCGTCGTCGAGGAAGGCCTCCAGGGCCGCCAGGGGGCGCTGGGCGCGGTTGTCGATGGCCACCGCCGGCGGCGTGCGGCTGGCGGGGCGACGGGCATGGAGGTGGTCGTCGTCTTCGACCAGGGCGACCCGGGGTCGCGCCTTGATGGCGGCAAACAGCTCGGCCACCGGGATAAAGGCGCGATGGGGCGGCAGCAGGGGGCGGCTGGGGTCGACACCGAGGTTCTCGAAGCGACTCTCGATGGCCGCCCAGTGATGCTCCGCGGCCTCATGGACCCGGGGCAGCAGGGCCACGCGGGTGCCCTCGTGAAGATGATCGAAGAGACTCGCCGTTTCCTCGAAGAACAGCGGCAGGTACTGCTCCAGGCCGGGGGAGGGGATGCCCTTGAGGGCATCCACATAGAGCGGGCACTGGCGCGGGTCGACGTCGAAGAGGGTCTCGAAGCCCTCCCGGAAGCAGGCGATGGCGCCGCGGGTCAGGGGGTACTCGTGAGCCGGCAGCAGCTCCACGGCATCGACCTTGTCCTGGCTGCGCTGGGTATCCGGGTCGAAGTGGCGCAGGCTGTCGATCTCGTCATCGAAGAGGTCGATGCGCAGCGGCAGATCCGAGCCCATGGGGAAGAGGTCAATCAGGGCACCGCGCAGGGCGTACTCGCCGGGCTCGTAGACGGTCTCCACCGCCCGGTAGCCGGCCCGGGCCAGGGTCTCCCGGAAGCCCTCGCGATCGAGGCGCTGGCCCACCGCCAGGCTCAGCACCCGCCCGGCCACATAGTCGGTGGGGGGCAGGCGCTGCATCAGGGTATTGATCGGCACCACCACGATGCCCCGCTCGACCTGCTGCAGGCGGCGCAGGGTACGCAGCCGCGCCGAGACGATGTCCTGGTGGGGCGAGAAGGCGTCGTAGGGGAGGATCTCCCAGTCCGGGAAGGGCAGGACCGGCACCTCGGCGAAGAAGCGCAGCTCCTCCTCCAGGCGCTGGGCGTCGGCGGTATCGGCGGTGACCACCAACAGGGGGGCGGCATCGGCCAGTCGCGCCAGGGCCAGGGCCTGGGCGCTGCCCTGGGGGGCGCTCCAGTAGCGGGTGTCGCGGGTGCCGTCGGGGGGCGGAGGAGCGAGGGGCGAGAAGTGGGACATGGGTCGAGTCGAATCCGGTCGGTGTTGCGCGTCATCGGCCTGGACGCAGGGGGTAGGCCCATATCGCGTTTGTAGTCAAGGGGCCGTTTCTGTAATTGACCTACAACGGGTGCGACCATCCAGCAATTGCTGCATCGCCGTTGGCCCGGGATAATAACAAAAGTTTATGGCACGTGATGCGTGCCAGGTTCGCACCGCGCCGGTATCCCGGCGAGGCTGCCGACGACCCCTAGCCGTAACCAAGCCCAAGCCAAGAGAGGCCCCCGTGACTCAGCAAAAGCTCGACACCGTCTTTGAGGAATGGCAGAGCAACGAAGCCCTTGCCGAGGAAATGATTCCCCTGCTGGGCAAGCTCTATCGCCAGTACAACATCGTCTCCTCGCTGTTCGGGCGCTCGCTGATCAACCAGAGCGTGATTCGCATCCTCAAGGATCATCGCTTCGTCAAGAAGGTCGAGGGCACCGAGCTCAGCGTCCAGGATACCTATCCGCTGGTCAAGGCCATGGTCGACCTCAACCTGGGCCCGGCCCACGTGGATGTCGGCAAGCTGGCGGTGGCCTTCAAGCACTCCGGCGAGGGCGACGTGGTGGCCTTCCTCAAGCGTGAGCTGGCCGAGATCGTCGACGGCCATGGCGGCAACGGCAGCACCGGCGAGCCCAAGGACGTGGTGCTCTACGGCTTCGGGCGCATCGGTCGCCTGCTGGCGCGCATCCTGATCGAGAAGGCCGGCGGCGGCAACATGCTGCGCCTGCGCGCCATCGTGGTGCGTGGCCGCGGCGATATCGCCAAGGACCTGGAGAAGCGCGCCAGCCTGCTGCGTCGTGATTCCGTGCACGGGCCCTTCTCCGGGACCCTGAGCGTCGATGAAGAGGCCCGTACCATTACCGCCAACGGCAATGTCATCAAGGTGATCTACGCCGACTCGCCCAGCGAGATCGACTACACCGCCTATGGCATCGACAACGCCATCGTGGTCGACAACACCGGCATCTGGCGTGACGAGGACGGCCTGAGCCAGCACCTGGCCTGCAAGGGGGCCGCCAAGGCGCTGCTCACCGCCCCGGGCAAGGGCGATATCAAGAACGTGGTGTATGGGGTCAACCACGGCGATATCACCGCCGATGACCGCATCGTCTCCGCCGCCTCCTGTACCACCAACGCCATCGTGCCGGTGCTCAAGGCCCTCAATGACCACTACGGCGTCGAGCATGGCCACGTCGAGACCGTGCATGCCTACACCAACGATCAGAACCTGATCGACAACTACCACAAGGGCGATCGCCGCGGCCGCAGCGCGCCGCTCAACATGGTGCTCACCGAGACCGGCGCCGCCAAGGCGGTGGCCAAGGCGCTGCCGGAGCTGGCCGGCAAGCTGACCGGTAACGCCATTCGCGTGCCGACCCCCAATGTCTCCATGGCGATTCTCAACCTGCGCCTGAACCAGGCCACCGACGCCGCGGCCCTCAACGACTACCTGCGTCGCATGGCCCTGCATTCGCCGATGCAGAAGCAGATCGACTACGTCGACTCCGCCGAGGTGGTCTCCTCCGACTTCGTCGGCAACCGCCACGCCGGTATCGTCGATGCCAAGGCGACCATCGTCGACGGCAATAACGCCGTGGTCTACGCCTGGTACGACAACGAGTTCGGCTACAGCTGCCAGGTGGTGCGTATCCTGCAGCACATGTCCAACGTCAGCTTCCTGGCCTTCCCCAAGGAGCGTGACTAAGCGCCAGATGGCCGGGTCGCGACAGGCGTGATGCCTGCCGCGACCAAGGTCGCATGCCTCGACCGCCCCGCCCGGGGCGGTCGCCTCTCCCGCCGCTTCTCCGCCATCACGCCGACCCTATGGCGCCTATTTGCGACTTAGGCCATGTGGCCTTTCGTCGCGTATCTCTTTATAATGCTCGCGTTTTTGGGACGGCCTGCCACGTTCGGGCCGAACTGCTAACCTTCTGATAAGAAAGAAAATCGTAAGCCGTGGCTAGAACCGGGTGGGGCACAATGCCAGGCTATCCGGTGTCGTGCGCGTCTGCCGACCCCCTTTCTTGAACATCAGATCCGAAACTGGGCGAGACTATGATCGAAGTCAAACGAGGCCTGGATCTCCCCATCACGGGGGCGCCCGAGCAGCGCATCGAAGATGCGCGCCCGGTCCGTCACGTGGCTGTCCTGGGCACCGACTACGTTGGCATGAAGCCGACCATGGAGGTCCGGGAGGGGGACAGAGTCAAGCTGGGCCAACTGCTCTTTACCGACAAGAAGATCGACGGCGTCCGCTTTACCGCGCCGGCGGCCGGTGAGGTGGTCGCCATCAATCGCGGCGAGAAGCGACGCCTGCTGTCGGTGGTGATCAAGGTCGACGAGGGCAGCGAAGAATCCGAAACCTTTGCCGCGCACGGGGCCGACGCCCTGGAGCGGCTGGATCGTCAGGCGGTCGTGGAGCAGCTCAATACCGCCGGCCTGTGGACGGCGCTGCGTACCCGGCCTTTCTCGCGGACGCCGGCCCTCGACGCGACCCCCGCGGATATCTTCGTCACCGCCATCGATACCCACCCGCTGAGCGCGGATCCGGCGCTGATCATCAATGAGCAGCCGGAGGCCTTCGAGCAGGGCCTCAGGGTGCTGACGCGGCTGACCGAAGGCCGGGTCTACCTGTGTACCGCCCCCGAGGCCAAGGTGCCCGGCGGCGATGTCGACGGCGTGCGGGTGGAGACCTTCCGTGGTCCCCATCCGGCGGGCCTGGTGGGGACCCATATCCATTACCTGTCGCCGGTCGGCCTGCACAAGCAGGTCTGGCATATCGGCTATCAGGACGTCATCGCCTTCGGCAAGCTGTTCGTGGAAGGCCGGCTCGACACCGCCCGGGTCGTCGCCGTGGCGGGCCCCCGCGCCGAGAATCCGCGGCTGCTGCGTACCCGGGTCGGGGCCAGCACCGAGGAACTTCTCGCCGGTGAAATTATCGATGCCGATAGCACCCGCGTGATCTCCGGTTCGGTGTTCTCCGGCTTCACCGCCGAGGGCAAGCTGCGTTACCTGGGGCGTTTCCACCACCAGGTCAGCCTCCTCGAGGAGGGTAACAAGCGCGCCTTCATGGGCTGGATGTCGCCGGGGACCAACCGCCACTCGGTGATGGGCATCTATGTGTCCAAGCTCCTGGGGCTCAAGGACTATGCGCCGACCACCTCCACCAACGGCTCCGAGCGGGCCATGGTGCCGGTGGGTGCCTACGAGCAGGTGATGCCGCTGGATATCCTGCCCACGCAACTGCTGCGCACGCTGATCGTCGGCGATATCGAGGTCGGCATGCAGCTGGGTTGTCTGGAGCTGGACGAAGAGGACCTGGCCCTGTGCACCTATGTGTGCCCGGGCAAGTATGAGTACGGTCCCATCCTGCGCGATAACCTCACCACGATCGAGAAAGAGGCTTGATGATGGGTATCCGACAGACACTCGACAACCTCGAGCCGCACTTCCACAAGGGCGGCAAGTACGAGAAGTACTATCCGCTCTTCGAGGCGGTGGACACCATCTTCTACTCCCCGCCCAGCGTGGCCAAGACCACCGCTCATGTGCGCGACGGCATCGACCTCAAGCGCATCATGATCACGGTGTGGCTGTGCACCTTCCCGGCCATGTTCTTCGGCATGTGGTCGGCGGGCTGGCAGGCCAACCTGGCCATCGCCGACGGCTATGGCTCCATGGGCGGCTGGCGCGAAGCCATCCTGATGACCCTGGCCGGCGGCCACGATGCCGGCAGCTGGTGGTCCAACCTGGTGCTCGGGGCGACCTACTTCCTGCCCATCTACCTGGTGACCTTCGTGGTGGGCGGCTTCTGGGAAGTGCTCTTCGCCATCAAGCGGGGTCACGAGGTCAACGAGGGCTTCTTCGTCACCTCCGTGCTCTTCGCCCTGGTCCTGCCGGCCACCATCCCACTGTGGCAGGTGGCGCTCGGCATCACCTTCGGCGTGGTGATCGGCAAGGAGATCTTCGGCGGTACCGGCAAGAACTTCCTCAACCCGGCGTTGACCGGCCGCGCCTTCCTCTACTTCGCCTATCCGGCGCAGATCTCCGGGGACGCGGTATGGGTGGCGGCCGATGGTTTCACCGGCGCGACCGCGCTGTCCATCGCCTTCCAGGACGGCATGGCGGCCCTGTCCAGCCAGTACAGCTGGTGGGATGCCTTTATCGGCTATATTCCCGGCTCGGTGGGTGAGGTCTCGACCCTGGCCATCCTGATCGGCGCGGTGGTGCTGCTGTGGACCAAGATCGCCTCCTGGCGGATCATGCTCGGGACCTTCCTCGGCATGGTGGCCACCAGCGCGCTCTTCAACCTGATCGGCTCCGACAGCAACCCCATGTTCGCCATGCCCTGGTACTGGCACCTGGTGGTGGGCGGCTTCGCCTTCGGCATGGTGTTCATGGCCACCGACCCGGTGTCCGCCTCCATGACCAATCAGGGGCGCCTGCTGTTCGGCGCGCTGATCGGCGTGATGACCGTGCTGATCCGCGTGGTCAACCCGGCCTTCCCCGAGGGCATCATGCTGGCGATCCTCTTCGCCAACCTGTTCGCCCCGCTGATTGACCATTTCTTTGTCCAGGCCAATATCAAGCGTCGTCTTAAGCGCACCGGCGCCACGGCCGAGGAGACTGCCTGATGGCACAAGGTAACAATTCCATCAAGAAGATCCTGGGCGTGGCCTTCGCCCTCTGCATCGTCTGCTCGGTGATCGTCTCCACCGCGGCGGTGGCCCTGCGTCCCCAGCAGCAGCTCAACCAGGAGCTGGATCGCAAGACCAACATCCTCAACGTGGCCAATCTCTACGAGCCCGGCATGGATGTGGAAGCGGCCTTCGGCGAGGTCACCCCGCGGGTCGTCGACCTGCGCAGCGGCGACTACTCGCCGACCCACGACCCGGCGACCTACGACGGCTTCGAGGCGCGTCGCGATCCGGCGGCCTCGCGGACCCTCTCCGGCGAGCGGGATCCGGCCGGCCTGGTGCGTGTCGAGAACTTCGCCACCGTCTATCTGGTCGGTGACCCGGAGAACCCGGAGCAGATCATCCTGCCGATCCGCGGCCAGGGGCTGTGGGGGCTGATGCGTGGCTTCCTCTCCGTGGAGGGTGACGGCAACACCATCGTCGGCATCACCTACTACGAGCATGCCGAGACCCCGGGGCTGGGTGCCGAGGTGAACAATCCGCGCTGGCAGGCCCAGTGGGAAGGCAAGGAGGTCTTCGCCGACGGCGATAGCCTGGAACCGGCCATCCACCTGACCAAGGGCGGGGCCAGCGGCGAGAACGAGATCGATGCGCTCTCCGGTGCCACCCTGACCAGCAACGGCGTGACCAATATGCTGCAGTTCTGGCTGAGCCCGGAAGGCTTCGGCAACTACCTGGCGCGGTTCCGTAGCGGCGTGACCCAGGACGACGCCGAGCGCGCCGACGTCGAACCCGAAGCGGAAGGAGTCTGATCATGGCGGATGCAACTCCCAAGGGCGTCATCACGACGCCGGTATTCAAGAACAACCCCATCGCCCTGCAGGTGCTGGGGATCTGTTCGGCCCTGGCGGTGACCACCAGCATGAGCGTGTCGCTGGTGATGACCTGTGCGGTGATGTTCGTTACCGCCTTCTCCAACCTCTTCGTGTCGCTGATCCGCAACCATATCCCGTCCGCCATCCGCATCATCGTGCAGATGACCATCATCGCCTCCCTGGTGATCGTGGTGGATCAGATCCTCAAGGCGTACGCCTACGAGATGTCCAAGCAGCTCTCGGTGTTCGTCGGCCTGATCATCACCAACTGCATCGTGATGGGCCGGGCGGAAGGCTTCGCCATGCAGAACAGCCCGGGACTCTCCTTCCTCGACGGCCTCGGCAACGGCCTCGGTTACGGCTTTATCCTGATGACCGTGGGCTTCTTCCGCGAGCTGTTCGGCTCCGGTAGCGTGTTCGGTTTCACCGTGCTCGAGACCGTGCAGAACGGCGGCTGGTATGTGCCCAATGGCCTGCTGCTGCTGCCGCCCTCGGCGTTCTTTATCATCGGCCTGATCATCTGGGTGTTGCGCTCGATCAACCCGGAGCAGGTGGAGGAGAACGAGTACAAGATGAAGCACAACACCGAACCGAAGGAGGCCGTGTAACATGGAACATTATCTGAGCCTGTTCGTCGCCTCGGTCTTCGTCGAGAACCTGGCCCTGGCGTTCTTCCTGGGCATGTGTACCTTCCTGGCGGTCTCCAAGAAGGTCTCGGCGGCCTTCGGCCTGGGCATCGCGGTGATCGTGGTGCTGACCATCTCCGTGCCGGTGAACAACGTCATCTACAACGGCCTGCTGGCCGAGGGGGCGCTGGCCTGGACCGGGATCAGCGGCGCCGAGAATATCGACCTGTCGTTCCTGGGGCTGCTCAGCTATATCGGCGTGATCGCCGCCCTGGTGCAGATCCTCGAGATGTTCCTCGACAAGTACGTGCCGGCCCTCTACAACGCCCTGGGCGTGTTCCTGCCGCTGATCACCGTGAACTGCGCCATCCTCGGTGGCGTGCTGTTCATGGTCGAGCGTAACTACAACTTCGGCGAGTCCGTGGTCTATGGCCTCGGTTCCGGGGTGGGCTGGGCCCTGGCCATTACCGCCCTGGCGGGGATCCGCGAGAAGCTCAAGTACAGCGACGTGCCTGGTGGCCTGCAGGGTCTGGGCATCACCTTCATCACCGTGGGATTGATGTCGCTGGGCTTTATGTCCTTCTCCGGCATCTCCCTGTAACCGGGATGGTCGTGTACCGATCAGGCAACGAAACCCAATAGGAACCCGACATGGTTGATACATCCGTCATCTTGCTCGGCGTCGTCATGTTCACGGTGATCGTTATCGCCCTCACCGTGATCATCCTGGCGGCCCGCAGCAAGCTCGTCAGCACCGGGGACGTGACCATCGAGGTCAACGGTGACCCCGAGCACACCCTGACCACCCAGGCCGGGGGCAAGCTGCTCAATACCCTGGCCGCCAACGGCATCTTCCTCTCTTCCGCCTGTGGCGGCGGCGGCTCCTGCGCCCAGTGCAAGTGTCGCGTGGAGGAGGGCGGTGGCGCCATCCTGCCCACCGAAGAGTCCCACTTCACCATGCGCGAGAAGAAGGAGGGGTGGCGCCTCTCCTGCCAGGTGCCGGTGAAGCAGGACATGAAGATCGAGGTGCCCGAGGAGGTCTTCGGCGTCAAGAAGTGGGAATGCGAGGTCATCGAGAACCCCAACGTGGCCACCTTTATCAAGGAGCTCAACCTCAAGCTCCCCGAAGGCGAAAACGTCGACTTCCGCGCCGGTGGCTATGTGCAGCTGGTCTGCCCCCCCTACGATATCAAGTTCTCCGACTTCGATATCGAGGAGGAGTACCGGGGTGACTGGGAGAAGTTCGATCTGTTCAAGATCTCCCACAAGAACCCGGAAGAGACCATCCGCGCCTACTCCATGGCCAACTATCCGGAAGAGAAGGGCATCCTCAAGTTCAATATCCGGATCGCCACGCCGCCTCCCGGCACCAGCCATCCGCCGGGCATCATGTCCACCTATGTCTTCGGCCTGACGCCGGGTGACAAGGTGACCGTGATGGGGCCCTTCGGCGAATTCTTCGCCAAGGACACCGACGCCGAGATGGTCTTCGTCGGCGGGGGCGCCGGTATGGCGCCGATGCGCAGCCATATCTTCGACCAGCTCAAGCGCCTGGATACCAAGCGCAAGATGACCTTCTGGTACGGCGCGCGCTCCTGGCGCGAGACCTTCTACAACGACGAGTACGACAAGCTCGCCGAGGAGCACGACAACTTCGAGTGGCACCTGGCACTGTCGGATCCGCAGCCCGAGGACAACTGGGAAGGCCCCACCGGCTTTATCCATAACGTCCTCTACGAGAACTACCTCAAGGATCATCCGGCACCGGAGGACTGCGAGTACTATATGTGCGGTCCGCCCATGATGAATGCCTCGGTGATCAAGATGCTGCTGGATCTGGGCGTCGAGCCCGAGAACATCCTGCTCGACGACTTCGGCGGTTAAGCGGGGGCCTGGCCCTCGGCGCGGGGCCGGTCCACGAGGGCCGGCCCCGTTGTCATTGCGGGCCATCGTCGATGCGCCACCCGCTCTCCATGGCGATCGCCTCGGTCGCCATCGATAGCGAGTGGCCCCCCTGGCGCGGGGAATGACCGCTCGCCATGGGGGTCTCAGGGGCAGGGCCTCGGGCCCTGGCCGCATTATCCACGAAGGAGAGTCCCGATGATGATCTGGGTACTGGTATTCGCCTTTATGCTGCTGCTGGTGGCCGCCATGGCCATCGGCGTGATCCTGGGGCGCAAGCCCATCGCCGGCTCCTGTGGCGGGCTCAACCAACTGGGCCTCAAGCAGGGCTGCGATATCTGCGGCGGCAAGGACGAGGTGTGCGAGGAAGAGAACCGCAAGCGCCAGGCCGGCGCCCGCCGCCGCAGCGACGAGAGTCGCGGCGCCGACCTGGGCTATGACGCCACCAAGCGCTGAGCGGGCGTCGCCCGAGCGATGGGCTACGAGGCTTCTTGTGGCCCGCCGCGTCGGGAAATCTTGCCGTGCAGCGAAACAGAGATCAGGGAATTAGGAGAATCAACGACCCATGGCAGTTCATAGCTACGACGTGGTGGTGATTGGTACCGGTCCGGCGGGGGAGAGTGCCGCCATCAATGCCGCCAAGCATGGCAAGCGGGTGGCGGTGGTGGAGAAGCAGTCGGCGGTGGGGGGCAACTGTACCCACCGGGGCACCATCCCCTCCAAGGCGCTGCGCCACCAGGTTCGTCAGATCATGGCGTTCAACACCAACCGCATGTTCCGCGATATCGGCGAGCCGCGCTGGTTCTCCTTTCCCAAGGTACTGGCCCGCTCCCAGCGCACCATCGATCAGCAGGTGGCGATGCGCACCAACTTCTATGCCCGCAACCGGGTCGACCTCTACTTCGGGGTGGCGCGCTTCAAGGATGAACATACCCTGATGGTGCGTGACGACCACGAGGGCATCGAGGAGCTTCACGCCCAGAAGGTGGTGATCGCCACCGGCTCGCGGCCCTATCGGCCGGCGGATATCGACTTCCGCCATCCGCGTATCTACTGCTCCGACACCATCCTCGGCCTCAACCATACGCCGCGGACCCTGATCATCTTCGGCGCCGGGGTGATCGGCAGCGAATACGCCTCCATCTTCTCCGGCCTGGGCGTCAAGGTGGACCTGATCGACACCCGCGATCGCCTGCTCTCCTTCCTCGACGACGAGATCTCCGACGCCCTCTCCTATCACCTGCGCCACCACGGCGTCCTGGTGCGCCATAACGAGGATTACGCCAGCGTCGAGGGGGACGAAGCCGGGGTCACGGTGGAGCTGCAGTCCGGCAAGCGGCTGCGCGCCGACGCCTTCCTGTGGGCCAACGGCCGCACCGGCAACACCGACGAGCTGGGCCTGGAGAGCATCGGCCTGCAGGCCAATGGGCGTGGTCAATTGACCGTGGACGAGCACTATCGCACCGAGATTCCGCATATCTATGCGGTGGGCGACGTGATCGGCTGGCCGAGTCTGGCCAGTGCCGCCTACGATCAGGGCAAGAATGCCAGCGACGACCTGCTCGACGAGCCCTTCCGCATGGTGGAGGACGTGCCCACCGGTATCTACACCATTCCCGAGATCAGTTCGGTGGGCAAGACCGAGCGCGAACTGACCCAGGCCAAGGTGCCCTATGAAGTGGCCCAGGCCTTCTTCAAGGATACCGCCCGCGCCCAGATCACCGGCGATACCGTGGGCATGCTGAAGATCCTCTTTCACCGCGAGACGCTGGAGATCCTCGGCATCCACTGCTTCGGCGATCAGGCCTCGGAGATCGTGCATATCGGCCAGGCCATCATGCAGCAGAAGGGCGAGGCCAATAGCCTCAAGTACTTCGTCAGTACCACCTTCAACTACCCGACCATGGCCGAGGCCTATCGAGTGGCGGCCATGAATGGCCTGAACCGGCTCTTTTAAGGCGTTATGCAGAGCGGCGTGGTAGACCCTGTGGGAGTTCAGCTACGCTGAACGATTGGCGCCGCCAGGCGCCTGGGACACCACGAATTCGAGGGCGCCGTGTGGCAGGCGCCCTCGGCGATTATCGCTCCACAAACCAGCCCTTCATGGCGCCGGTGATGCGGCGCATCTCCTCGGGGGTGGTGATATAGGCCGGCATGGTATAGAGCCAGCGACCGAAGGGGCGTAGCCAGACGCCGCGCTCCCGGGCGAAGGCCTGGACGCCGTCGAGGCTCGCCGCCTCCTCGACCTCGATCACCGCCGTGGCCCCCAGCACCCGTACCTCATTGACCGCCGGATGCGCGCTGAGCGCCGCGTCGTCGAGCAGTTCCCGGCGCAGGATGGCGTTGAGCTCGGCGATCTTGCCCAGGTAATCCTCCTCCTCGAAGACCGCCAGGCTCTCCAGGGCGACCCGGCAGGCGAGGGGATTGCCCATAAAGGTGGGGCCGTGCATAAAGGCGTGGTTCGGGTCGTCGCCGAGGAAGGCGTCGTAGACGCGGCCGGTGGCCAGGGTCGCCGCATGACCCAGGTAGCCGCCGGTCAGCCCCTTGGAGAGCACCATGATATCCGGGGTGACCCCGGCATGGTCGGCGGCGAACATCCGCCCGGTACGCCCGAAGCCGGTGGCCACCTCGTCGAAGACCAGCAGCACGTCGAACTCGTCGCACAGCTCCCGGGCCGCCCGCAGGTAGTGGGGCGAGGTCATGTTCAGGCCGCCGGCGGCCTGCAGCAGCGGCTCCATCAGCAGCGCCGCCACCTCGTGATGGTGCGCCTCCAGGGTCGCCCGCAGCGCCTGGATATCCGCCTCTACCGCCTCCGGCGGGGCGTCGTAGGGGGCGCTGGGCGCCGGCGCGAAGGGGTGCCTGGGCAGGAAGCCGGCGAACAGCGAATGCATGCCTTCTTCCGGGTCGCAGACCGCCATGCAGCCGCTGGTATCGCCGTGATAGGCGCGCATCAGCGACAGCATGCGGTGCTTCTCGGGGCGGCCACTCAGGACCTGGTACTGCACCGCCATCTTCATGGCCACTTCCATGCCCACCGAGCCGCTGTCGGAGAAGAACACATGATCGAGGCCCGGCGGGGTGATGCGCACCAGCGCCTCGGCGAGTTGCTGGGCCGGCTCGTGGGTCAGGCCGCCGAGCATCACATGGCAGAGGGTGTCGGCCTGTTGCTGGATGGCGGCCACCAGGCGTGGATGACCATAGCCGTGGATCATGCACCACCAGGAGCAGGTGGCATCCAGCAGGCGCTCGCCGCCGGCCAGGGTGAAGTGGGCGCCGCTGCCGCCGGTGACCATCGGCGGCGTGGGCTGGGTCTGCATCTGGGCATAGGGGTGCCAGAGAGGCGAGGCAGGCATAGGGACCTCTTTGTTAACCTTGTGAAAAACACAGGTTAACATTGTCCAGCGTCGAGCGTCACGACGCCCCCGGAGTGGTACACCGCGCGGCGCCGCCGCTCGGTCGATGCCGCCTGGTGACGGCTTGCCGGGATATCGAAATAAATAATACTTTGATGCGTGCTCGAGTAGATGGCGAGTTGTGTTGAGAAGTTTGCCGCCAGGGTGAGTTTATTTGGCCAAGTTGCCTGGGGTTATGCTATAAAAAATAGAGTAAGCCTTGGCAAGGCGAGATATTTACGGTATTAATGTCCGCACATCCCGACACCGACTCCTATATAAAGGAACTACCATGTCCCTGATTAACGAATACCTCCAGCAGGAGCAGCAACTCAAGGCACTCCAGGAGCAGCTCGACAAACTGCAGAATGACCCGCGTCTCAAGGCGGAACTCGAGTTCAAGGAGAAGCTCGAGGCCCTGATGCAGGAGTTCAACAAGAGCGCCAAGGAAGTGATCGAACTGCTCGATCCCAAGCCGGCCGCCAAGGCCGCCGCCGCTCCGGCCAGCGCCCCGGCCGCCGGTGGGCGTCGCAAGCGTAAGCTGAAGATCTACAAGAACCCCACCACCGGGGAAGTCGTGGAAACTCGTGGCGGCAACCACAAGACCCTCAAGGCCTGGAAAGAAGCTCACGGCGCCGATACCGTGGAGTCCTGGCTGGTGCGCGTCGAAGGTTAAGTCTTCCGCGTCCACTGCCATAACGAAATCGCCCCGCCTCGTGCGGGGCGATCTCGTTATGGCGTGCCCGCGTTCCCGGAATAAAAAAGAGACCGCCGTGGCGGTCTCAAGGGCAGACACGTCAGGCAACCTAACGTGCATCGCAACGCTCTTCAGGTCGGTATCAGGCAGTGTTTGACTTCCAGGTAGGCGGCGAGTCCCCAGGGCCCCAGTTCGCGGCCGATACCGCTACGCTTGAAACCGCCCCAACCGGTCTGCGGTAATACCAGCTGTTCGCTATTGATCCAGGTGGTCCCGGACTGCAGGCGCCGGGCGATGGCCGAGGCGCGCGCCTTGTCGCGACAGATCACCGTCGCGGCCAGGCCGAAATCGCTGGCATTGGCGAGTGTGATGGCCTCCTCGTCGTCGGCCACGCTGCGCCCGCAGAGCACCGGGCCGAAGATCTCCTCCTGCCACAGGCGACTCGTCACCGGGACGTCCCGATAGAGGCTGGGCGCCAGGAAGAAGCCCGGCGTGGGCACCTCTCGGCGACGACCGTCGCGCACCGGGGTCAGCCCCTCCTGGTCGGCGATGGCCAGGTAGTCGAGCACGGCGTCGCGCTGGCGGGCGCTGGTCAGGGGGCCCATGTCGCTGCCGTCGACGAGGGGATCGCCGAGCGCCAGGGCATCGATGCGCGCCGCCAGGGCCGCGTAGAGCGGTTCGGCGATGTCCCGGTGGACCAGCAGCCGCGAGGTGGCCGAACAGATCTGGCCGGCATTGAAGTAGATGCCCGCCATCACCCATTCGGCGGCCTGCTCGGGGTCGGCGTCCTCCATCACCAGGATCGGCGACTTGCCGCCCAGCTCCAGGGAGACCCCCTTGGTGCCGGCGGCTGCGGCGCGCATCACCGCCTCGCCGACCCGGTTGCTGCCGGTAAAGGAGACCTTGTCGATGCCGGGGTGGCAGGCGAGGGGGGCCCCGATGCCCTCCCCGTCGCCATGCAGCAGGTTGAGCACCCCCGCCGGCAGCTTCACCTCTAGGGCGATCTCCGCCAGTACCCGCTCGGGCAGCGGCGTCACCTCCGAGGGCTTGAGCACGGCGGTGCAGCCGGCGGCCAGGGCCGGGGCGAGTTTCCAGGCGCTGGTCACCAGGGGGAAGTTCCAGGGGGTGATCAGCCCCACCACCCCCACCGGGTCGTGATAGCAGCGCGCCTCGACACCCTCCATTTCCAGCGGCACTTCCTGGCCCTGACGCTCGTCCAGGCGACGCGCTTCCCCGGCGTAGTAGCGGTAGCAGGCGATGGCGTCGTCCAGGTCGATACCGGCCTCCGCCAGCACCTTGCCGTTATTGATGGAGGAGAGGCGCATCAGCGCGTCGCGGCGCCGGCTCAGGGCCTCGGCGAAGCCCTCCAGGTAGACCGCCCGCTCGCTCCCCGAGAGCGCCCGCCAGGCGGGCAGGGCGCGGCGCGCCGCGGCCACGGCGGCATCCACGTCGTCCGGGTGCCCCGCGGTGACCTCGGCGAGCGTCGCCTCCGTGGTGGGGTTGACCACCGGTAGCCGCCGCTCGCCCCGGGAGGCCACCCAGCGGTTATCGATAAATTGTTGCAGCAGTGCTTGCATGGCGATTCCTCTTATCGCTGATACGGCGGACTCTGGGCAGCTCCCCTGGGGGTGTGGGACCCTGCTCTAGCAGTGGTCCGACGGTTCGGCGAGAGGCAAATCGCCGGCTAAAGCCAGCTCCTACCACCCCGGTGGCACCTCTAACCCAGTGGGAGCCAGCTTCAGCTGGCGATTGGCGCCGTCAGGCGTCCAGGGCTCGCTGCCAGGCATGGGCATCCACCTCGACCAGCAGGGGGCCGTCGGTGGGGCGCGTCGCCAGTGTCTGGGCGAGTTCGCCGGGGGAGCCGACCCGGGTGGCGGCACAGCCGAAGCCCTGGGCCAGGGCCTGGAAGTCCGGGGCCTGGATATCCACGCCGAGTCGCGCCACCCCATGGGCGTCCATATAGCGGCGGATCTCCTCATAGCCGGCGTTGTGCCACAGCAGGATCACCACCGGCAGGCGCTCCTCCACGGCGGTGGCCAGCTCCGAGAGGGTGAACATCACTCCGCCGTCGCCGACCAGGGCGATCACCGGCTGCTCGGGGCGGCCCAACTGGGCGCCGAGCGCCGCCGGCAGGCCGTAGCCGAGGGTGCCGTAGCCGGTGGAGGCATTGAAGTAGCGCCGCGGCTGCGGCAGCGACAGCAGGTGGTTGGCGGCATACACCGGGGCGGTGGAGTCGCCGACCCATAGTGCCTCGGGCAGGGCCGCCTCGAGGGTGGCGCAGAGCGGCACGAAGGGTGCCAGGGCCGGGTCCTGCGCCAGCGCCAGGGCTTCGCGCACGGCGGCGGCGCGGGCCGCGCCATCCTTGCTCAGCGGCGCCTCGACATGGGCCAGCAGGCCTTCCAGGGCACGCCCGGCATCGCCCACCAGGCCGAGGGCCAGCGACTGGTTGCGCACCAGCTGCTGGGCGTCCAGGTCGATGCGAATCAGCCGGCCGGTGAGGGCGAAGCCATCGTCGAAGACCACGTCGTAGTCGGTCTCGCCGAGCTCGGTGCCGATGGCCAGGATCACGTCGGCGTGGCGGGCCAGCTCGCGCACCGGGGGCAGGGCGGTGTTGGCGCCCAGGTCCAGGGGATGGGCGCAGCCCAAGAGCCCCTTGGCATTGATGGTGGTGGCGGTGGGGGCATCCAGGCGGCTGACCAGCTCGCGGGCCGCCTCGGGGGCGGCCACGCAACCGCCGCCGAGCAATACCAGCGGGCGTTCGGCCTCCTTCAGCCAGCCGGCCGCGGTGGCCAGGCCCTCGGCGTCCGGGGCCGCCGGGTAGAGCCGTGGGCGGCGAAAGGAGGCGGGCTCGGTCACCTCGGCGGCGAACAGGTCGATGGGGATCTCGAGATGCACCGGACCGGGGCGCTCGCCATCGAAGACCGCGAAGGCCCGGGCCAGCACCTCGGGCAGGGCCTTCGGGTCGAGCAGGGTATGGCTAAAGCGCGAGACCCCCGCCATCAACTGTTGCTGGCTGGGCAGTTCATGCAGCCGGCCCTGGCCGCGGCCCAGGGTATCGCGGCGGTTGACGCTGGAGATCACCAGCATGGGAATGGAGTCGGCCAGCGCCTGGCCCATGGCGGTGGCGATATTGGTCATGCCGGGGCCGGTGATGATCAGGCAGACCCCGGGCTTGCCGGTGGCGCGGGCATAGCCGTCGGCCATGAAGCCGGCGCCCTGCTCGTGGCGCGGGGTGACATGGCGGATATCGCGGCCTTCCAGGCCGCGGTAGAGCTCGACGGTATGCACCCCGGGGATACCGAAGAGGGTATCGACGCCGTAGCGCTCGCCGAGCAGGCGAATCAGGAGTTCGGCACAGGTCATGGACGAGTCCTTGTATCAGAGGCCCGGCCGGATAGGCCGGGCCGCGATCTCAGAAGAAGAAGGTGTGCGCCATAAAGGCGATGATCGGCAGGGTGATGGCGGTGCGCAGCAGGAAGATCGCGAACAGCTCCCACAGCGACAGGGGGATCTTCGACTTGAGCAGCAGGGCGCCGATCTCCGACATATAGATCAGCTGGGTCAGCGACAGGCAGGCCACCACGAAGCGGGTCAGCTCGCTGTCGATGCTGGTGGCCAGCACCGCCGGCAGGAACATGTCGGCGAAGCCCACCAGGGTCGCCGGGGCGGCGGCCTCGGCCTCGGGAATGCGCAGCAGTTCCAGCACCGGCACCATGGGGTAGGAGAGCCAGGTGAAGATCGGCGTGAACTCGGCGAGGATCAGCGCCAGGGTGCCGATGGCCACCACCAGGGGCAGCAGGGCCAGGAAGATATCCGCCACATTGAACAGGGCGTTGCGAACCAGCTCGCGGGCGCCGGGGGCCTTCTCGGCACGCGCCACGGCGCGGGTCAGGCTGTAACGGAAGACACCCATGTCGGCGCTGCGCTTCTCGGCCAGTTGGCAACCCACCGGCTCATAGTAGGTGTCCGGCTTGCGCGACAGCGGCGGCAGGCGCGGCACCACGATGGCGGCGATCAGCCCGGACACCACCACCGTCAGGTAGAAGGGCACGAACATATGGTTGAGGTCGACGAAGCTGGTTATCAGCAGGCTGAAGGCGATGGAGACGATGGAGAAGTTGGTGGCGATCACCGCCGCCTCGCGGCGGTTGTAGAAGCCCTTCTCGTACTGCTGGGCGGTGATCAGCACCCCCACGGTGCCGGAGCCCATCCAGGAGGCGGTGGCATCGATGGCGCTGCGCCCGGGCAGACGGAAGATCGCCCGGAAGGGCTTGCGCACCAGGCTGCCGATAAATTCCATGAAGCCGAAGTCGACCAGGAAGGGCAGCAGCAGGGCGGCGAAGAAGAAGAAGGTCAGCAGCACCGGGGCCAGGTCGTTGAGCATCACGCCGCCGGTATGGCCGGCGATCACGAACTCGGGGCCCACCTGGAAGTAGGTCATGGTGGCGAAGGCCGCCCCCAGGAGGCGCATCGCGAACCACAGGGGCCCCACGTCGAACATCTCCTGCCAGAGCCCCTGGCGGGCCCAGCCGGGCCGGGTCAGCTTGACCAGGCCGGTGATCACCACCGAGAGGCAGAGCACGGCGGTGGCGATGGCCGGCAGCCAGTCGCCGAGCAGGTCCTGGAGTCCCTTGGCCATCAGGCCCATGCCGATATTGACGGTATCACCCACCGAGAAGGGGATCAGGAAGAGGCCGACCCCGAACAGCGAGGGGAGCAGGAACTTCAGCAGGCCACGCCGGCCCAGGCCGGGCCGGGCGGTGGCGGTGGAGTCGAGGGAGGAGGACATCGTTGGTTACCCCATGGCTTGTTTTAGTGAACGGTGTGGGTCACCGGCTGGCGCGCCGTCCCCTGGCGCGCCGGGGGCCGCATGGAGGTGCCATGCGGCCCGGTGGCCGGAATCAGTCGCGACGCATCACGCCGGGCAGTACGCAGAGCATCTCGTAGAGCAGGGTGGCGCCCATCAGGGCGGTGTTGCCGGTCGGGTCATAGGGCGGCGCCACCTCCATCAGGTCGCCGCCCACCACGTTGAGCCCCCAGGCGCCGCGCACGATCTCCAGGCCCTGGGCCGCGGTCAGGCCGGCCATCTCCACGGTGCCGGTGCCCGGGGCCACCGAGGGGTCGAGGCCATCGATATCGAAGCTGATATAGACGGGGCCGTCGCCCATCTGCTCGCGCACCTCGGCCATCAGCGGCTCCAGGGACTTGTGCCAGCACTGCTCGGCGGTGACCACCCGGAAGCCCTGGCGGCGACACCAGTCGAAGTCGTCGGCGGCGTAGCCGGTGCCGCGCAGGCCGATCTGCACCACCCGCTGGCTGTCCAGCAGGCCCTCCTCCTGGGCGCGACGGATCGGCGTGCCGTGGGCGATGGATTCGCCGAACATATGGTCGTTGACGTCGGCGTGGGCATCGATATGGATCAGCCCCACCGGGCCGTGCCGGCGGGCGATGGCGCGCAGGATCGGCAGGGTGAAGGTGTGATCGCCGCCCATGGTCAGGGGCGTGGTGCCGTGGCTCAGCACCTCCTGGTAGAAGGCGTCGATGATGTCCAGGTTCTTCGGCAGGTTGAAGGTGTTGACCGGCACGTCGCCGATATCCGCCACCTGCAGGCTGTCGAAGGGCGCGGCGCGGGTGGCCATGTTATAGGGGCGCAGCATGCGCGACTCGTCGCGGATCTGGCGGGGCCCCAGGCGGGCCCCGGGGCGATTGGAGGTGCCGATATCCAGGGGCACGCCGATAAAGGCCGCATCCAGGCCCCGGGCGTCGGCCTGGGTCGGCAGGCGCATCATGGTGGCCGGGCCGCCGAAGCGGGGCATCTCGTTACCGCCCAGGGGCTGGTTGAACTCGCTCATGGAAACTCCTCGATGGGTCGCACACAGTGGCTTCCCTGGCTCTAATGCATAAAGCGTGCCAGATTTTACGCCCATGATTTCGCGAGGGTTTCCAGCCAAGTGATGCATTTTTACATTGCTGAGACGCGATCGGTGATGCAAAAATGCATGATTGATGCAGTAATGAATCGGAGGGCGGATGAGCGAGATCGATGCCCGGGTGCTGACGACCCTGGTGGAGAATGCCAATGACCATATCTTTATCGTCGACGGCGAGGGGCGGGTGCTGGACGTCAGCCCCGGCGCCGCCGCGGTCTATGGCATGTCCCGGGAGGCGCTGTGCGCCACCACGGTCCAGCGGCTCGAGGCGGAGAGGGTCCTGACGCCGTCGGTGAGCCTCGAGGTGATGCGCAGCGGCCGACCGGCCCAGGTGATGCAGACCACCAGTACCGGGCGTCGGGTGATTGCCCAGGCCTACCCGGTCTTCGTCGGGGAGCGCCTCGAGCGTATTATCAGCCGCTCCATGGACCTCACCGATTTGCAGTGGCTGCAGCAGGAGTACCAGCTGCTGCAGCGCCGCTTCAGCGAGCACCTCAAGCGCAGCGCCGCGGCCTCCCTCGGCGATGACCTGGCGCTGGATGAGTCCCAGGGAGAGCTGCGCATCCGCAGCGAGCTGATGCGCGAGATCGCCCTGCTGCTCAAGCGGGTCGCCCCCACCGATGCCAGCGTGCTGATGCTGGGCGAATCCGGCGTCGGCAAGACCGCCTTCGCCCGCCAGCTGCACCGCTGGAGTCGCCGCCGCGAGGGGCCCTTTGTCGACGTCAATTGCGGGGCCATTCCCGAGAGCCTCTTCGAGTCGGAGATGTTCGGCTATCAGCCGGGGGCCTTCAGAGGCGCCGCCCGCCAGGGCAAGGCGGGACTGATGGAGCAGGCCCAGGGTGGGACCCTCTTCCTCGACGAGATCGGTGAGCTGCCCCTGGCCATGCAGACCAAGCTGCTCAAAGTGATCCAGGACGGCAGCCTGACTCGCCTCGGCGATACCCGGGCGCGGCGCGTCGATTTTCGCCTGGTGGTGGCCACCAACCAGGACCTGGCGCGGCGGGTCGAAGAGGGGCGGTTTCGTCTCGACCTCTACTACCGGCTCAACGTGATTCCGGTGACCCTGCCACCGCTGCGCGAGCGTCCCGAGGACATTCCCGGTCTGGTCGAGCTGCAGCTGGCGCGCCTCAACCGCCGCTATGGTCATGACAAGCTGCTGGCGCCGCCTGTCTGGCAGGAATTGATGGGCCACGACTGGCCGGGTAACGTACGCGAGCTGGAGAACTGGCTGGAGCGGGCCTGGCTCTCCGCGCCGGGGGAGATGATCGAGGCCCTGGGCCTGGCGCCGCGCCATTCCAGCCGGGCCCCGGAAGGCGCTATACTAGGCGCCGACGCTTCTTCCCCGGTTCCCGGGGCGGCCCGGCTCGCCGATGACGAAGGCCTCAAGGCAGGCCTCGCCCGCATCGAGCGCGAAATCCTGGCCGAACTCTGTGCACAGTTGCCCAGTACCTATGCCATGGCCAAGCGCCTGGGGATCAGCCAACCCAGTGTGGTGCGCAAACTGCAGCGCCATGGACTCCGAATTTCCGATGGTCACCGATAGACGCGAATGAAACAGCAAAAGAAAGCCAACGCCATGGACGAGCGCGAAAAGCTGCGCAAGTTTCGTGAGCTCGACGATGCCTTCGCCGAGGCCTTGAAGCAACTCGATGACCCCGACCAGCGCCTGGATATTCCCACCGGCCCCCCGGCCGCCTCGGCGCAATCCCGGCGCAAGCAGGAAGCCGCGGCGCGTTTCGAGGAGCGCCTGGACGCCTTGATGCGCGAGTATCGGTTGTCCCCCGAGGCGGTGGTGGCCCTGCTCGAGTCACTGCCTGCCGAGGCGCCCTCGGCCTGAGCAGATGGCGACATTTTCCCCGGAAGATTTGCCTCGCGGCGCTTTTTTATCAATCATGTAAGGGCCTGCATTGGCAAAGGCGCCGGTCAGGGGTCGGCGCGATAATAACGCATCAAGCAATAGCATGGAGCGTCACGCAAGTCAGGGCGCTAAAGGGAGAATGGAATGGTAGCGATTCAAGGGAAACACGGCCGTAACGCCTGGATGGGCGCCCTGGTCGGGGCGGGTCTGATGCTGGCTGGCGTGAGCGGCGCCCAGGCCAATGATCTGAACTGGCAGGCGACCCCGACCTATGGCTCGATCAGCCTGAGTTCGGGCTTTATGCCGGACCCGCAACAGGTCAATCTCTCCGCCGGTGGCAGCACCCAGGTCACGTCCAGCCTGGGCAGCGGCTGCGCCGGTTATGTGCATGGTGGCGCCCCGGACGTCGACCTCTACTATGACGCGGGTAGCCTGCCGCTGCATATCTATGTCGAGTCGCAGACCGATACCACCCTGGTGATCAATGCGCCGGACGGTCGCTGGTACTGCAACGACGACGCCATCGGGCTCGATCCCATGGTCAGCTTCCCCAAGGCGCAGAGCGGCATGTACAACATCTGGGTCGGGGTCTGGGGTAGCAGCGACCTGCGCAACGCCACCCTGAACTTCACCGAGATCACGCCCCGCTAAGCGCCGGCCCGGGCTGCGTCCGGAGCTTGAGGTCGTAAGCTGGAAGCGGAAAACAAGACACCCCCGCTGGTTCTGCCGGCGGGGGTGCTTTGTTGTGGGTCGGGTAAGTGAGCTTGCGAGCGCACCCGACGCTGGGAGCCACGTCGGATGCCCTCGCCTCCGGCTCGTTTATCCGACCTACGCTTCAGTGGCGGAAGTGGCGCATGCCGGTAAAGACCATGGCGATGCCGGCCTCGTTGGCGGCGTCGATCACCTCCTGGTCGCGCATGGAGCCGCCGGGCTGGATCACCGCGGTGATGCCCGCCGCCGCGGCGGCATCGATGCCATCCCGGAACGGGAAGAAGGCATCACTGGCCATCACCGAGCCGGGCACCGAGAGGCCCTCGTCGGCGGCCTTGATGCCGGCGATCTTGGCGGAGTAGACGCGGCTCATCTGGCCGGCGCCGACGCCGATGGTCTGGCCTTCCTTGACGTAGACGATGGCGTTGGACTTGACGAACTTGGCCACCTTCCAGGCGAACATCAGGTCGCGCAGCTCCTGCTCGCTGGGGGCGCGCTGGGTCACCACCTGGAGCTCGTCGCGGCCGACCATGCCCTGATCGCGATCCTGCACCAGCAGGCCGCCGTTGACGCGCTTGAAGTCGTGGGCGGGAAGGGCGGCGACGCCCCACTGGGCGGCCACGTCGAGCAGGCGCACGTTCTGCTTCTCGGCGACGATCTCGCGGGCGGCGTCGGCAACCCCGGGGGCGATGATCACCTCGACGAACTGACGATCGATGATCGCCCGGGCGGTCTCGGCGTCCAGCGGCCGGTTGAAGGCGATGATGCCGCCGAAGGCGCTGGTGGGGTCGGTGGCGAAGGCCTTCTCGTAGGCCGCCAGAGGTGACTCGCCGAGGGCCACGCCACAGGGGTTGGCGTGCTTGACGATCACGCAGGCCGGCTCCTCGAAGGCCTTGACGCACTCGAAGGCGGCGTCGGTGTCGGCCACGTTATTGAAAGAGAGCGCCTTGCCCTGCAGGCTCTCGGCGGTGGCCACGCTGGGTTCGCTGGCGTCGTCTTCCACATAGAAGGCGGCCTGCTGGTGAGGATTCTCGCCGTAGCGCATTTCCTGCTTCTTGCGGTACTGCACGCTGTAGGTGCGCGGGAAGCCTTCCTCGCCGCCCTCCACGCGCTGGCCCAGGTAGTTGGCGATGGCGGCGTCGTAGCCGGCGGTATGCTCGAAGGCCTTCACCGCCAGGTCGAAGCGGGTGGCGAGGCTCACCGCGCCCTCATTGGCGTCCATGTCGCCCAGCACCCGGGCGTAGTCGCCGGCATCCACCAGGATGCTGGTGTGGGCGTGGTTCTTGGCGCAGGCGCGGACCATGGTGGGGCCGCCGATATCGATGTTCTCGATGGCGTCCTCCAGGGTGCAGTCGGGCTTGGCCACGGTCTGGGCGAAGGGGTAGAGATTGACCACCACCATGTCGATGGGATCGATCTCGTGCTCCGCCATCACCGCGTCGTCCTGGCCGCGGCGACCCAGGATGCCGCCGTGGATCTTGGGGTGCAGGGTCTTGACCCGGCCATCCATGATCTCGGGGAAGCCGGTGTGGGCCGATACCTCGGTGACCGGAATCTGGTTATCGCGCAGCAGCTTGAAGGTGCCGCCGGTGGAGAGCAGCGCCACGCCGCGTTCGACCAGGCCGCGGGCGAATTCGACGATGCCGGTCTTGTCGGAGACGCTGAGCAGGGCGCGACGCACCGGCAGGGTGGAAGAGGAGGGGGAGGCGG
>NZ_BRCY01000025.1:0-43689 GCF_023708045.1 Halomonas sp. NCCP-2165 | reverse complement strand
GGGGCCGGTATCTGCTGGTTTGGCTTCACCAGTACAACTGGCATCGACCGCATGCCAGCTTGGATTACCATCCTCCGGTTAGCCGGCTAGGTCTTTCCGTGAACAACCTGGTGGGTTTACACACCTAGCCAGGCCATCGCCCTGCAGCGGGAGTTGGCGCGGCGGGTCGAGCGCCGCGATCGCCTGGACCCGGTGAGCCATATCGCCGGCGTCGATATCGGTTTCGAAGCGCAAGGCACCATCACCCGGGCCGCGGTGGTGGTACTGGCCTGGTCCCCCGAGGCGCCATCGTCGGGGCCGACGCTGGTCGAGCGGGTCGTCCACCGGGAGCCCACCCGCTGGCCCTATATTCCCGGCCTGCTCTCCTTTCGCGAGGTGCCCGCCGCGCTCGGCACCTTCGCCCGCCTGACGCTTCGTCCGCAACTGGTGATGGTGGACGGTCAGGGCATCGCCCATCCGCGCCGCCTCGGCGTGGCCTCCCACCTGGGACTGTGGCTCGACCTACCGACCATCGGCGTGGCCAAGTCGCGGCTCTGCGGTCGCCATCAGGAGGTCGGGCCCGAGCGCGGCGACTGGACGCCGCTGCGAGATGGCGACGAGCCGCTCGGCGTGGTGCTGCGCTCCCGGGCCGGCGTCAAGCCGATCTACGTCTCCCCGGGGCACCGCCTGGGGATCGAGTCGGCTCGGGAGTGGGTGGTGCGTTGCCTGGGCAAGACCAAGCTTCCCGAGCCCACCCGTTTGGCGGATCGCCTCGCCTCCCGGCGGGGCGATCTCTGACCTCCTGTTCTCAAGGCTTTGTCCGAAAAGTCGGCGAGCGAAGGTTAGACAAGGCAAAAATTGGCGAAAAGACGGAGTTTACGGGGTGTAAATGAGTACTTTGAGCCGATTTTTAACGCCGTATAGCCGAGCGCAGCCAGTTTTCGGGCATAGCCTAGACGATATCCAGTGGTAACTTGCGCGTCGGCGCCGGGAAGGCCGCCTCCAGGCGCGCCAGGCTCGCGTCGTCGAGCGGGATATCCAGCGCCTTGGCGTTCTGTTCCACATGTTCCGGCTGGACCGCCTTGGGGATGGCGATCACCTCGCGCTGCTCCGCCTGGGCGCGAATCGCCCAGGCCAGCAGCACCTGGGCGGGAGTGGCGCCCAGTTCGCCGGCGACCTCCAGCAGGGCCGGTTGGCCGAGCAGGTCGCGACGCAGGCGGCCGGCCTGGGCCAGGGGGCAGTAGGCCATCAGTGGCATGCCCCGTTCGCGCATCCAGGGACGCAGGGCGTAGTCGATGCCCCGGGAGCCCAGGTGGTAGAGCACCTGGTTGACGGCACAGGCCTCGCCGCCGGGCAGGCCATGAAAGGCGGCCAGCTCGTCCACATCGAAATTGGAGACCCCGAAGCGACGGATCTTGCCCGCCTCCTGCAGCCGCTGGAAGGCCTCCAGGGTCTCTTCCAGGGGAATCGAACCGGGCCAGTGCAGCAGGTAGAGGTCCAGGTGGTCGGTGCCGAGGCGTCGGAGGCTACGCTCGCAGGCGGCGATGGCGCTATCGCGGCCGGCGTTCCAGGGGTAGACCTTGGAGACCAGGAAGGCCCGGTCGCGGCGGCCCACCAGCGCCTCGCCCACCACCTCTTCGGCGCCGCCTTCCGCATACATTTCGGCGGTATCGATCAGCGACAGGCCCAGCTCCAGGCCCTGCTGCAGGGCGCGCACCTCGTCGCGGCGCGGGGCCAGCCCCTCGCCCATAAACCAGGTGCCCTGGCCGATGGCGGGCAGGTCGACGGCGGCCTGGCCGGCGGTGGCGGGCAGGGTGACATGGGGACGTACGCTCATCGGGGCCTCCGGAATTCGCTATGTAATCGTGGAATGCATTTCTATAAATATGCTCGACCAGGCGGGGGCGGAATGCAAGATACGCTAGGGGTATACTGCCAGGCCAATTGCCAGCCGAGCCCTGCCATGACCGCTACTGACGCCTGCCTCGCCGCCACCCGCACCTGGGTGGAGACCTTCGTGGTCGCCGAGAACCTCTGTCCCTTCGCCGGACGCGAGGTGCAGCGCGGCAGCATCGACTACCGGGTGATCGATGGCAGCGACTGGCCCCGGGCCCTGGCGGCCTTGATCGCCGCCTGCCGTGAGCTCGAGGCGACGGAGGCGATCGAGACCTGCCTGCTGGTGATCCCCGAGGGGCTTGAGGCCTTCGACGACTACCTGGATTTCCTCGAGCTGGCCGAGACGCTGATGACGGATCAGGGCTACGAAGGCATCTTCCAGCTGGCCAGCTTCCATCCCGACTACTGCTTCGCCGATGCCGAGCCGGAGGATCCCGCCAACTACACCAACCGCTCCCCCTGGCCGATGCTGCATCTGCTGCGCGAGGCGAGCCTGGAGCGGGCCCTGGCTGCCTACCCGGATCCCGAGGCGATTCCCCAGCGCAATATGGACCGGCTCCGGGAGATCGGCGACGAGCCGCTGGCCCGCGCCCTGGCGGCCCTGCGCGACAAATAGGGGGAGGGGAGACCTAGGACGGCTCAGGTCTGTGCCTGCCAGGCCTGCTGGCTTGGAGAGAGCGGCGGCCTGACGCCACTTAGGCGAGACATGGGACGGCTCAGGTCTGCGCCTGCCAGGCCTGCTGATGACGGCGGGCGGCATCCACCAGGGCGCGAATCAGCCGCTGCTGGGGGCGATTGAAGATCAGCCACTCCGGATGCCACTGCACGCCGATCAGGAAATCGTGGCGGGCGGATTCGATGCCCTGCACCAGCCCCTCGCGGTCCCGGGCGACGATCTCGATGCCCTGGCCGGCCCGCTGCACCGCCTGATGGTGCAGGCTATTGATGCGACACCAGCTCACCCCGAGGATGCGATGCAGCTGACTGCCGCCGACGATATCCACCGTCTTGCGGGGCAGCACGGTGCGCCGCCGCTTGAGGCCCTGGTGGGTGGTGTAGATATCGCCATCCAGGGTGCCGCCCAGATAGACATTGATCATCTGGGCGCCCCGGCAGATGCCCAGTACCGGGCAGTCCCGGGGAATGAAGCGCGCCAGCAGCGCCAGCTCCAGCTCGTCCCGCTGGGGGTCGACCCGCACGTCCAGCTGCATCTCGCCGCCATAGAGGTGCGCCTCGATATCGTCGCCGCCGCCGATGATCAGGCCATCCAGGGCCTCGGGCACCGGCCGCGACGGCGACAGGCGCAGCGGCCGCCCGCCGTGGCGCCATACCGCCAGCCAGTCGAAGAACCAGGCGATGCGGCTCTTGTGATCCGAGGTGGTGATGCCGATGCGCGGTCGGGTCATTCGTCCATCCAGCCGCGCAGCTTGTCGAGCCAGCGGGTCATCGGCGATTGACGGTGATGGGCCACGTAGGCGGCGGCACGTTCGATCAGCAGGGGCGGATCGGCGGCCAGGCGCTCCACCTCCAGCCAGCGATTCCACTCCACCACGGCCCCCCAGCCGGGGCGCGATAGCTGGGCATTGGGCAGCCGGTAGTGGAAGGTGGGGCGCGGCTTGACCAGGTCGTCGGCGAGCAGCGGGCTGGGGTGTCCGGGGCAGAGGTGGGCGAAGAGCGGGAAGAGGTCCAGCTCGCGGTTGCGGGTGGGATTATCCACCAGGTAGTCGTCGATCAGGGTGGTCAGGTCCGGCGAGTAGTCCGGATCGAGCACCTTGAGGGCATACTCCTTGGGGAAGGGGTTGGCATGGGGCAGCACCTCCCGGGTGATATCGATATCGATATCCCGGCGCAGCCACTCCGCCAGCAGCAGGTAGGCACGCAGATGCGCCAGCAGGCCGGTCACCGAGGTATCGGCCAGCTCCGGGTTGAGGTGCAGGCCGAAACCGTAGAGCAGGCTGGCGTCGGTACCCTTGGCCCCATGGTCGCGGAGCCCCTCGAAGAGGGCGTCCAGCTCGCCCAGTTCCGGCCAGGGCACCGGCGGGCAGACCACCTCGGTGGGCACCAGCCCCGCCACCACGTCGCCGATCAGCTCCCGGGTACGGCAGTGCAGGTCGAGGCGCAGCTCATGGCGTAGCCGCTCCCACTCGCCGTTGCCCGCGGGGGCGCGGTCGGTGACCCGGGCATCGGGGTGGGCATACTTGGCGTCCAGCTCGAGGGTGAAATCGCCCCAGCGGGCGCCTTCCACCTTGAGGCGATGGGGGCTGACCGGCCGCGCCCTGCCACCGAAGCGCTCGATCACCACTTCGGCGGCCTGGGCCGGCGCGATGCCGGCAAACTCGATCTCCACCCCGATGCGGCGGGGGTGACCCTCGGGGTTGGTGGCGCAGGGGGGCGCTTGCGGTTCCATGCGCTGACTCCTGGTGGCCTCACGGGGTTGGAGTCCCGAGACTAGCATAGTCCCCGGCGCGGTATGCACCCGGGGTGGTTTTCCCCGGGCGGCGGCTCCATTACTCTTGCCGCATTCCCCCTTGATTCGGAGTCACTCATGCCCCGTCCCCTGCCGATGCCTGTGTCGTTGCCGCTGCTGGGGGTCTGGCTGCTGTGCCTGGTGCTGTCGTCGCTGGCCGGGCCGGCCCAGGGGCAGGGGCTGAGCCTGCCGGGGCTCGCCGGCGAGAGCGAGGGGGCCACGACCAGCGACCCGGAGGCGCTGCGGCGCTCCCTGGACGAGGTGATCGCGACCCTGGAGGACGGCCAGCGCCGCGATGACCTGGTGGCACGGCTCAAGGAGCTGCGCGCGGCCACCACCCGGTTGGACGGTCCGGCCGGCGAGCTGCCCCGCCAGGGGTTGCTGGGGGCCCTGGCGGATACCTTCAGCGACCTGGGCGATCAGGCCGAGTCGGGGCAGTCGCCCCTCGACGCCTGGCAGCGCCAGCTGGCCCAGGCCGCCGAGGAAGCCGGCGAGCTGGCCCGCCAGTCGAGCCATGCCCAGATGGCACGCTTCGCCCTCGAGGCGGCGGTCCTGCTGGCGGTCTGGCTGTCGCTGCTCAGCCTGCTGATAGCCCTGGGCCGCTGGCTGACCCGGCGCCGCGGGCTGCCGGCGGCCCTGCCCAGGGAGCCCAAGGCCTGGCTGGTGGGGGTGCATTTCCTGCGCCGGGTCCTGCCCTGGCTGCTGGCCTTCCTGATGACCCTGGCCCTGGGCCAGTCGCTGGCCCCCAATCCGGGGCGTGACCTGGTCCTGGTGGTGGCCTATGTGGCCCTCTGCGGGCGCCTGGTGGCGGCGGTCTGGGAGGCGCTGATCTCGGTGTTTACCCGCGGGCATCGTTTCGTCGCCGTGCGGCAGCTGCGCCAACGCAGCCCGCGCCGCCTGTTCGTGATCGGCGCCCTGGTGGCCCTGGCCGATGCCCTCGACTCGGCGCGGCTGATCACCCTGGTGGGCGGTGATCTGGCGAGTTTCCTCTCGGTGGTGGCCAATGCCCTGGCGGCGCTGCTCAGCGGCCTCTTCGTGGTGCGCTTCAAGCGTCCCATCAAGCACCTGATCCGCAACCGCCCCTACCATCAGCGCCGCGAGGGCAAGACCATCCTGGAACTGGTCCGGGTGCTGGGCGGCCTCTGGCATATTCCGGCGCTGCTGATGGTGGGGGCCTCGCTGCTGGCGATCTTCGTCTCGGCGGGGGATGCCGGGGGCGCCCTGACCCGCGCCCTGGCCAATGCCTTGCTGCTGATCCTGACCCTGGTGGTCGCCAGCCTGATCCGTCGCCACGGCGCGACGGTGACCCGGCGCAAGCGCATCTCCCAGTATCGCCGGCGGCTGGAGCGCTTCGGCTATGCCCTGGCGCATATCCTCTGCTGGCTGACCTTCGCCGAGCTCTCCCTGCAGGTCTGGGGGACCTCGCTGATCGGCTTCGGCGGCGAGGCGGTGGCCAGCGCGCGGATCGGCAAGGCGCTGCTGGCCATCGGCTTCACGGTGCTGCTGGCCTGGCTGGCGTGGATCTTCGCCGATACCGCCATCCAGCGTGCCCTGACCAGCTCGGCCCGGGCCCGCGGGCGGCGGGTCAACCAGGCCCGCGCCCAGACCATCACCCCGATGATCCGCAATATCATCTTCGCCGCCATCGTGATCATCGCCGCCATCGTCGGCCTGGCCAACCTGGGGGTCAACGTGACCCCGCTGCTGGCCGGTGCCGGGGTCATCGGCCTGGCCATCGGCTTCGGGGCCCAGACCCTGGTGCAGGACCTGATCACCGGGATCTTTATCCTGATCGAGGACTCCCTGGCGGTGGATGACTTCGTCAGGATCAACAGCCACATGGGCACCGTGGAGGGGCTGACCCTGCGCACCGTGCGGCTGCGCGACCTGGATGGCGTGGTGCATATCATCACCTTCAGTCGCATCGACTCCATTCACAACATGTCGCGGCAGTTCGGCACCGCGCTGATGAAGATCCGCATTCCCCACGACATGAAGATCGATGACGCCATCTCCCTGATGCAGGAGACCGCTCAGGCGCTGCGCCAGGACCCGGTGATGCGCCACCATATCTGGTCGCCGCTGGAGATGCAGGGCATCCAGGCCTTCGAGGAGGGGTGTCCGGTGCTGCGCATGCGCTTCCGTACCGCCCCGGAGATGCAGTGGGACGTGGCCCGGGCCTTCAACCTGCTGCTCAAGCAGCGCATGGAGGCCATGGGCGTCGACCTGGCCATGCCGCGCCTCAATATCAGCATGGAAGGACGCGGGGGCGGCCCGTTGCCGGCGCACGCCGAGGCGATGCATGGGGTCGATCCCCCGGGGCAGGCGCCGGGGGCGGCGGGTGGCGGCGACGCCGCCCCGGATCCCGGGCGCTAGGCCAGTAGCCAGTGGCAGGCGGCGGCGCCGGCCACGAGGCCGAGCAGGAAGAGGCCGAGCCCCAGGGCCGGGGCCCGCCAGCGGCGCCAGCGATCGTGGGCCAGGGCAGCGCGGCTCAGGCGCCGCATCAGGGCCTCGTGGTGGGAGCCGGCCAGGTCGGCGGGGCAGGAGAAGTCGTCGGCCAGGCCATCCCGCCAGTGGGCGCCATGGGTCAGGCCGAGGCGTGCCCGCAGCCGGCCGATATCGCCGAGGGTGGCGTGGAGGGCGTCGTACTCCCGGCGATGCTCGGCCACGCTCAGTGCCGCCTCGGCGTCGCGCCGCAGGGTGCGGTGCTCGCAGGCCTCGAGGGCCCGGCCCAGGGCCTCGCTATCGCTGTCCGGCGTCACCCCCAGGCGACGGTAGAGATCACGCATCAGGAGACCTCCCGCATCAGAAAATCGTAGGCCTGCTTGATGCGCTGGAAGCGTCGCGAGGCGCTGGCCATCACCGCCTCGCCCTCGGCATGGAAGCGATCCGGGTGGTGAGCCTGGGCCAGGCGGCGATAGGCGCGGCGAATCTCCTGGCGGCTGGCGCCGTCGGAGAGTCCCAGCACCCGGAGGGCGCGGCTCTGGCGTCCGGGGGGCGGCTGGTGCCGGCGTCGCTCTTGCCATTCCCGCTCGCGTTGTCGCCGCTCCCGTTCCTCTCGGTGGCGGCGTGCCTCGTCGTCTTGCCGGCGTTGCTCCTGGCGGCGCCGCTCTTCCTGGTGGCCCCAGCGCCTCTCGCCGTCCTCGCTTCGCCTGCGCCTGGCCTCGTCCCCTTGCCCGCGCTTAGCATCGCGCTGTTTCTCCTCCCTCGCCCGGGCCTGCGCCTCGGCCTGGCGGCGGGCCTCCTCCTGGCGCGCGCGCTCCTCGAAGCGGGGCTGCCAGTAGGCGTGGCGGCTAGGGTCGTCGGGCTCCTGCAGCGGGCGCTGGCTGGTGGCTTCGAAGAGGGCGGCGAACTCCTGAGGGGGGACCCCCAGCAGGTCGGCGAGAAAGCGCAGCACATGATGGTTGGCCGGGCTCGGCTCGCCCTGGCCGGCGGCCAGGGCGATGGCCAGGCGCAGGAAGGGATAGCCGCCCCGGGCCTCCCGTTGCAGTACCTCGGCGGCCAGCTGGATGGCGTCCAGGTCCTGGGCGGCGGCGATCTCCAGCAGTGGTTCCAGGGCATGGCCGTGGCGAAAGTCCCGGGTCAGGCTCGCCAGCCGAGCGCGCTGGGTCTCGCCCACCGGTCCCTGGTTGACCAGCACCCAGCCCAGCAGCAGCAGGGCGGCGGTGTCGGCCTGATGGCGGCTGGTGAGTAGTAGCCGCTCGAAGGGCGTGAAGCGGGCGATGGACATAACGGGCTCCGGGGCATGGGCTGGGACGGCTCGCCTGGCGACATATCGGCGGCGGGGCGGCAAACTTGAATCGTCCCCCTGTGATATAAAGGGAAGATCGGGGCGGAGGGCAAGTCATTGATCACGCTGGAGCGCAGGGACGGGTTTCATCTCAAGCTGTCACGGGTGCTGCGGGAGTCCACCTCCCACAAGCTCGACCTCTACCTCTTCGTGCCCGCCGAGCTGGACCTCTCCGCCGAGGTGATCTCGGAGCAGGCCTTCTACCATCACGCCATTCACCTCAGCCGTACCTACTACAGCGACCGCCATCAGCTGCCCCTGGTGCATAGCCGCCTGGCGCGACGCGGCGAGCCGGACAGCGACCAGTATCGCCTCAGCCTGAGCCTCTATGCCTACCAGTATGTGGTGGCCCTGGAGCGCTCGGTGCGCGAGTTGCGCGCTTATCTCCGGAGATCCCGGGGCGACAAGCGCCGGGAGGCGAGGCATGAGGAGGCCGCGGCGCTGGAGGCGCGTGTCGAGGAGGTGCTGGCCCTGGCCCTGGATATCCTCAAGCGGCTGCGGCGCAGCGTGCCGGAGCGCGAGAGCCTGCTCAAGTACTACACCAATATCGACAACTACCTCTCCTGGTTCACCGAGCAGCGGCTGCTGGAGCTGCTCGCCCAGTTGCCCCGGGAAGCGGACTATGCCGGCGTGCGCCGGCGCCTGGTGGCGCTCTGTCGGGCGGAGGCGGCGCACCGGGAGGCGGAGGAGTACAACTCGCCGCGGGTGGTGGAGGACCCTACCCGCCTGTCCAACAAGATGCGCCTGCTGCGGCGCCTGATCGAGTACCCCCTGACCCTGCGCCAGCGCACCCAGGAGCTGGGCGGCGGAGAGCAGAAGGCGGTCAAGGCCCTGGCCACGGCGGTGGTGATGATCTTCGTCTCCCTGGGCCTGCTCCAGGCCCGGGAGTCCCTGGGCGATATCACCCTGCTCTTCGTGCTGGCGATGGCGGCGATCTACGCCCTGCGCGAGGTGTTCAAGGACGACCTGCGCAATACCCTGTGGCGACTCCTGCGCAAGGGGCGCCCCAAGTGGCGGCGCCAGTACCTGGATCCCACCAGTCAAGCGCTGGTGGGGCGGCAGCTGGAGTGGTGCGACTACCAGCGCTACGCCAAGCTGGATGAGCCGATCAAGTGGGCGCGCAAGCGCAACCTGGCCCAGCGGGAGGAGGTGGTGCTGCACTACCGCTCCAGCTCGCGGCTGTCGCCGACCCGCTTCCTGAGCGGTTACGAGCAGGTGCGCGAGACCCTGACCCTCGACCTGAGCCTGGTGGCACGGCTGATGGACAAGGCCAGCCACCTGGTCTATCGCCTGGAGGGCGAGGAGGTGAGTCGCGAGCGGGTGGAGCGTCGCCACCTGATCAACCTGGTGACCCGGGAGCGCCGCGGCGACGGCGAGGCGGTGATCCAGCGCTGGAAGGTGGTGATGAATCGCTCGCGGATCGTCGATATCGAGGAGGTGGCGGTGGCCCCCCGACAAGAGCGGGGGCAATAGGGTATGCTGGCGCGCTAGCTTTCCCCATCATCACGAGGATGCCATGCGAGTGCTGATTCGCTATTTCTTTCGCACCCTGCGCCTGCTGCTGACGCCGCCGATGCTGCTGGCCGAGAAACTCTCCACCCCCAAGGCGGCGGTACCTCGCAGCGACGAGGCCCAGGCCGAGGTGGATCGCCAGTGTCGGTCGCTGGCGCTCTACCAGTTCCGCGCCTGCCCCTTCTGCGTCAAGGTGCGCAAGGAGATGGCGCGCCTGGGACTGACCATCGAGCGGCGCGATGCCCAGCGCGATGCCGACCATCGCCAGGCGCTCGAGGCCGGGGGCGGGCGGGTCAAGGTGCCCTGCCTGCGTATCGAGCAGGCCGACGGCCGTGTCGAGTGGCTCTACGAGTCCGACGCGATCAACGCCTGGTTGCGCGAGCGCTTCGCCACGAATGAGGCCATGCCCCAGCAGGGCTGACGCGGCCTGCGGTTCCCGAACGCCCCCGGCGGATTCGTTTCGCCGGGGGCGTCGTCGTTTCGGGGACTACGCCAGGGCCAGGAAGAAGCCGGCGATGGAGGCCGACATCAGGTTGGAGAGGGTGCCGGCGAGCACCGCCTTGAGGCCGAGGCGGGCGATATCGTGGCGGCGGCTGGGAGCGATGCTGCCCAGGCCGCCCAGCAGGATGGCCACCGAGGCCAGGTTAGCGAAGCCGCACAGGGCGAAGGAGAGGATCGCCACCGTATGCGGGGTCATCGCCTCGCCGGTGGCCGCCACCAGCTGCTCGCCCGAGATATAGGGCGCCAGATTGACATAAGCCACGAACTCGTTAACCACCAGCTTCTGGCCGAGGAAGGAGCCGGCCAGCGTCGCCTCCTCCCAGGGCACGCCGAGGAGGAAGGCCAGCGGCGCGAAGAGCCAGCCGAGCAGCAGCTCCAGGCTCAGCGACTCCATGCCCAGCCAGCCACCGAGGCCGCCCAGCACGCCGTTGATCAGGGCGATCAGGCCGATAAAGGCGATCAGCATGGCGCCCACATTGGCGGCCAGCTTGAGCCCCGAGGCGGCTCCGGCCGCGGCGGCGTCGAGCACATTGCTGGGGTGGTCCTCCTCCTCCTCGAGGCGCGCCTCGACGGCGGAGACGCTGTCCTCCGGTGCCTGGGTCTCGGGCAGGATCAGCTTGGCGAACAAGAGCCCGCCCGGGGCGGCCATAAAGGAGGCGGCCACCAGGTACTCCATGGGAATGCCCAGGGCCGCATAGCCGGCCAGCACCGAGCCGGCCACCGAGGCCAGGCCGCCGCTCATCACCGCGAACAGTTGCGACGGGGTCATCCGCGCGATAAAGGGACGCACCACCAGGGGCGCCTCGGTCTGGCCGACGAAGATATTGGCGGTGGCCGACAGCGACTCGGTGCGCGAGGTGCCCAGCACCCGTTGCAGGGCACCGCCCAGCAGGCGAATCACCCACTGCATGATGCCCAGGTGGTAGAGCACGGCGATCAACGAGGAGAAGAAGACGATTACCGGCAGCACCTTGATGGCGAACACGAAGCCGACCCCGCTGGGGTCGGCCAGGCCGCCGAACAGGAAGTCGATGCCGTCGTTGGCATACAGCACCACCTGGCTGACGGCGCCGGAAACGGCGGCGAGCATCGCCTGGCCGGCGGGCACATAGAGCACGAAGGCGCCGATGCCGGCCTGGATGGCGAAGGCGCCGCCCACGGTGCGCAGGCGGATGGCGCGGCGATGGGAGGAGAAGATCAGGGCGATGGCGATCAGGCTCGCCATGCCGACAAGGCTCATGGTGATTGTCATTGGAGTTCCTTCATGATCCGGGCTGTCGGGGCGCCGGGCGCCCTCACAGGAGGTTGAACTTGAGGGTGTAGATCATGGCGTTCTGGTAGGCGTCGGGGGTGCCCAGCTTGTCTTGGGCGTAGCGGTACTGCACCCCGGTGGTGAGGCGTTCATGGGGGTGCCACCAGAGGCTCACCGCGCCGTTGGTGCCGACGGAGCCGGCCGCCTCGCCGACATAGTTCTGGGCGAGGTAGGCAGCGTCCCGGTCGAAGGTCTGCTCGTGCCACTGGGTGAGGCTGAAATCCTGGCCGAAGGCCTGGAAGTCGTAGCCGGCGACCCAGCCGGCCATATAGCCGTTGCTGCCATCGAAGCCGCCGCTGCCGCTTTCGACCCAGGCCCTGGCGAGAAACGGCTTGATCCACAGGCCATTGGCGAAGGTATGGCGGTAGCCCAGGCCGAGGACCCGGTCCTGCTCCTCCACCTCGAAACCGTAGTCGCGGAAGTCGTAGACATGGGCATAGAGGGAAAAGGGCGAGTCGCCCAGGTAGAGGTGAGAGGTGACCTTGAAGGCGCTGCGGCGGTTGTCGCGTCCGTCCTCCTCCAGGCTGTCGTTGTGCGGGTTCTCGAGGTCGTAGAAACCGTAGAACTCGCCCCAGGAGAAGCCGGCGCCCCCTTCGGCCTCGAGGTAGAAGAAGTCGCCCTTGGCGGCGTTGTCGGCGGTGCGAGCCTCGGTGCCGTCGGACCAGTCCAGGTAGTTGAGCGAGACGTTGGCGAAGGACCAGACGGGTGACAGGGTATCGGCCTGGAGGCCGGTGGGCAGCAGCAGGGCGCCGCCGAGCAGGGCCGGCAGCAGGCGACGGGAAGCGTGGGAAAGAGGCATCTTGTTCTCCTTGTCGGGGTAAGGGGCTCAGGCGACTCGCTCGAGCAGGGCATCGAAGGCATGGTCGAAGGCGGCCAGGCCTTCCTGTTGCAGGACCTCGCCCTCGGCGTCGAGGTCGATGCCCAGCGTGGCCAGCTCGGCGAGCCGCCGGTGGGCGGTGTCGAGGTCCCGGGTCAGGGTCGCGGCGGCCTCGCCGTGGTCGGCGAAGGCCTCGAGGGTCGCCGCCGGCACGGTGTTGACGGTGTCGGGGCCGATCAGCTCCTCCACGTAGCGCACGTCGGAGTAGGCCGGGTCCTTGGTGCCGGTGCTGGCCCACAGGCAGCTCGGGGGCCGGGCGCCGGCGGCGCGGAGGGCGGCGAAGTCGTCGCCGCCGAATACTTCCTTCCAGCGGGCATAGCCGGCCCTGGCGGAGGCGATGGCGATGCCGCCGCGCAGCGCCGGGGCGACTTCCGCCAGGCGCGGATCGAGGCGGGTATCAACCCGGCTGAGGAAGACGCTGGCCACGCCGCGCAGGCCGGCCACCGGGAGTCCCGCGGCGTGGCGGGCGGCGAGGCCCTCGCGGAAGGCGGCGAAGACGGCGTCGAGCTGGCGCGGCGAGAAGATCAGGGTGACGTTGATATTGATCCCGGCGGCGACGGCGTCGCGGATCGCCGGCAGGCAGGCTCGGGTCGCCGGGATCTTGATCATGGCGTTGGGGCGGTCGATATCCGCCCACAGCCGGCGGGCCTCGGCCAGGGTGGCGTCGGCGTCCTGGGCCAGGCGCGGCGAGACCTCGAAGCTGACATAGCCCTTGTCACCTCGCGATTCGTCGTAGCGGGGGCGCAACAGGTCGCAGGCCTCGCGGATATCGGGCAGCACCAGGGCCTCGAAGCGTCGCTCCGGGTCCGGCTCCTCGGTGCGCAGCCGGGCCAGGTCCTCCTGGTAGAGCGGGTCCTCGGCGATGGCCTGCTGGAAGATCGCCGGGTTGGAGGTGACTCCGGCGATGGCGTCCTCCTCGATCAGGCGGCGCAGTCGGCCGCCGCGCAGCCACTGGCGCGACAGCTGGTCCAGCCAGACCTGCTGGCCGAAATCGGCGATACGACGTAGACGACTCATGATGAGACCTCCTGGTGGGGGAGAGTGGATGTCAATAGCTGGCGCGCCCTTTGGGTCACGGCGTCGGCGGTAATGCCGAAGTGGGCATAGAGGGCGTCGGCCGGGGCCGATTCGCCGAAGGTGTCGAGCCCCACGACATCGCCCTCGAGGCCCACATATTTGCGCCAGTAGTCGGTCACGCCGGCCTCCACGGCCAGGCGGGGGACCCGCGGAGGCAGCACCGCGTCGCGATAGTCGCGGTCCTGGCGATCGAAGGCGAAGGTTGAGGGCATGGAGACGACGCGCACCTGGATGCCATCGGCGGCCAGGCGCTCCTGGGCCTGGATCGCCAGCTCGACCTCCGAGCCGGTGGCGATCAGCACGATATCCGGCGTTCCGCTTTCGTACCGGAGCACATAGCCGCCGCGGCGGATCGCGGTCAGTTGCTCGGCATCGCGGGGCTGGGCGGTCAGCGCCTGGCGGCTGAGGATCAGGCTGGTGGGGGTGGCGGTGTGCTCGAGGGCGACCCGCCAGGCCACCTGGGTCTCGACGGCGTCGCAGGGGCGCCAGACGTCCATGTTGGGCATCAGGCGGAGGGTGGCGGTCTGCTCCACCGGCTGGTGGGTGGGGCCGTCTTCGCCGAGGCCGATGGAGTCGTGGGTGAAGACGAAGATCGGGTTGATCTTCATCAGGGCGGCCATGCGCAGGGCGTTGCGGGCGTATTCGGAGAACATCAGGAAGGTGCCGCCGAAGGCGCGCAGGCCGCCATGGAGGCACAGGCCGTTCATGACGGCGGCCATGCCGAACTCGCGCACGCCATAGTGCAGGTAGTTGCCCCCGCCATCACGGGTGATCGCTTTGGCCTGATCCCATAGCGTCAGGTTGGAGCCCGCCAGGTCGGCCGAACCGCCGACGAGCTCCGGCAGTTGCGGGGCGAAGGCCTGGATGGCCTGCTGGCTGGCCTGGCGGGTGGCGAGCCGCTCCGCACGCTCGGCCACGGCCTCGAGGTGGCGCTGCGCCCGCACCGCGAAGTCGTCCGGTAGGGCGCCGTCGAGGCGGCGCTCGAAGTCCGCGGCGGCCTGCGGATAAGCCTCGGCATAGCGGGCGAACAGTGCCTGCCAGGCGGCCTCGTCCCGGGCGCCGCGTTCCCGGGCGCTCCATTCGGCGGCGACGGCCTCGGGGATCTCGAAGGGCCCGTGGGGCCAGCCCAGGGCCTCGCGGGCGGCCTGGATCTCCGTGTCACCGAGCGGCGCGCCGTGGCTTTCGTGGCTGCCCTGCTTGGTGGGGGCGCCTTTGCCGATCAGCGTCCGGCAGCCGATCAGGGTGGGGCGGTCGTCGGTCTTGGCCCGGGCGATGGCGGCCTCCACCGCGGCGACGTCATGACCGTCGACGGTGGCGATCACCTGCCAGCCGTAGGCCGCGAAGCGCTGCGCGGTATCGTCGGTGAACCAGCCCTCGACCTCGCCGTCGATGGAGATGCCGTTGTCATCGTAGAGGACGATCAGCTTGCCGAGCCCCAGGGTGCCGGCCAGGGAGGCGGCCTCGTGGCTGATGCCTTCCATCAGGCAGCCATCGCCCACGAACGCATAGGTGTGGTGGTCGACGATGGCCAGGCCGTCGCGGTTGAACTCCTCGGCCAGCAGCTTCTCGGCGAGCGCCAGGCCCACCGCGTTGGCCAGGCCCTGGCCGAGCGGGCCGGTGGTGGTCTCGACGCCGGGGGTATAGCCGAGCTCCGGGTGCCCCGGGGTGCGGCTGTGCAGCTGCCGGAAGGCGGCGAGGTCGTCGGCGGAGAGGTCGTAGCCGGTCAGGTGCAGCAGGGCATAGAGCAGCATGGAGCCGTGGCCGTTGCTGAGCACGAAGCGGTCGCGGTTCGGCCAGTCGGGGTTGGCCGGGTTGTGGCGCAGATGGCGATGCCACAGGGCGACGGCGATCTCGGCCATGCCCATGGGCATGCCGGGGTGGCCGGAGCCGGCGCGCTGCACGGCGTCCATGGACAGGGCGCGCAGCGCGTTGGCGAGGGTGTCGGTATCGGGTGTTGTCATTATGGGGGTCGTCCAGCGTTGAAGGTTCTTGTCGGGGAAAGCGAGCTCCTGCGTGGCCGTCAGGCCGGATCGACCGGGGCCGATTCCGCGTCGATAAAGGTCTCCTTAAAGAGTGCCAGCAGGCGCTCGGCGTCGACGGCCACGCAGGCCTGCTGGGAGGGCAGGCCGTCCCAGTCGCCGGGGGGAAAGTCCCGGTCGTCGGGACGCTGCAGGGTCTGGCCCATGGCGATGCCGGTGGTCACCGCCCTCACCGGGCCCCGGCGTACCTCGAACAGGCTCGGTTCGATCACGTAGGCCACGGCGCTGGAGTCGTGGACATAGCAGCCGTCGATGGCCTCCCGGGCCGAGTAGAAGTCGACGTAGTGGCGGGAGATCTGCCACATGAAGGCGCCATCCTCGCCGCCCCGCTCGCGCAGTTGGGCGAAGTCGGCGTTGCTCATCAGCACCCGGTGGGTCACGTCCAGGCCCACCGCGGTGACCGGCCAGGGAGCGGTGAAGACCAGGTCGGCGGCCAGGGCGTCGCCGTGGATATTGGCCTCCGCCGCCGGGGTGACATTGCCGCCCTGGCCGTCGACGCCGAAGGCGCCGCCCATGATCACCACTGCCTTGACCAGCTCGGCGATCGCCGGGTCCTCCTTGAGGGCCAGGGCCAGGTTGGTCAATGGCCCCACCGCGATCAGGGTCACCTCGCCGGGGTGAGCGCGAACGGTATCGATGATCCAGCGATAGGCGGGACGCGGGTCCGGCTCGCGGCTGGGCGTGAAGCTCAGGCCGACGTTGCCCAGGCCGTCGTCGCCGTGAACCATGGCCGGCGATGCCGACTTGGCCATCGCCAGGGGTTCCCGGGCACCGCGGGCGACGGGCGCCTCGATAGCGAAGCGCTCGGCCAGGTAGCAGGCGTTGCGGGTGGTGGTGTCGATGTCGGCATTGCCATGCACGGTGGTGATGCCGAGCAGCTCGATGGCCGGGTGACGATGCAGGAAGAGCAGCGCCATGGCGTCGTCGACGCCCGGGTCGGTATCGAAGATCACCTTGTGAGCGGGGGCGGAGGTCATGGACATTCTCCTCAGGAGGTGACGAGGGGGAGTTCGTGGCGATGGGGGATCGCCGCCTGGGCACCGGGGCGGGTGACGGCGATGGCGGCGGCGGCCTGGCCTTCCTGGAGTGCCGTGGTCACTTCGGCGCCGCGGGCCAGGGCCGCGGCGAAGGCGCCGACGAAGGTGTCGCCGGCGCCGGTGGTATCCACCGCCGCTACCGGCCGGGCTGGGGCGTGGTGGCGTCCCGATTCGAGGCCCGCCACCACGCCCTGGGCGCCCAGGGTGATCAGCACCCGGCGACAGCCCAGGGCCTGCAGCCGGGCGATGGCCCGGGCCGCCTGGTCGGGGTCGGTCACGGGGCAGCCGCTAAGGGCCTCGGCCTCGCTCTCGTTGACCACCAGCCAGTCGACCAGGGCCAGCAGGTCGCCGGGCAGCGCCATGGCCGGGGCGGCGTTGAGCAGGGTGGTGGCGCCATGGGCCCGGGCGCGCTTGAAGGTGTGACGCACCGTCTCGAGCGGCACTTCCAGTTGGCAGACCACCAGCTTGGCCGCGGCCAGCAGGGCCTCGGCGGCGTCCACATCGTCGGGGGTGAGTTCGGCATTGCTGCCGGGGATCACCACGATGCTGTTCTGGCTGGCGTCATCGACCTGGATCATGGCCACGCCGGTTGCCCCGGCGGGGCTGGTGCGCACGGCCTGGTGGCGGATGCCTTCGCGAGAAAGGTTGTCGCGCAGGGCCCGGCCGTAGGCGTCATCGCCGAGGCGGCCGATCATCGCCGTGGTGGCGCCGAGGCGTGCCGCGGCCACGGCCTGGTTGGCGCCCTTGCCGCCGGGGGTGGTGGCGAAGCCGTGGCCGAGCAGGGTCTCGCCGGGGACCGGGTGGCGCGGCGTGCGTACCACCAGGTCCATGTTCAGGCTGCCGACGACGACCACCTCGGGGGCGGTGCTGCTTGAGGGGGTGAGGGGCATAGTGAGTGTCACCGTGTTGATCCTGGGAGTTGGCGGAAAGACACCGAGTCCTGGGGCCGGAGGGCAGGCAGCCGCGGGTCGCCGGCGGGGGCGGAGCGGGAAGATGCCGAAGCGGGGGCGCCGCGAGTGCCGGGGCGGATAGCATGGTCGGCGCGGGGCGAGTATCGGTGCCGGCCACAGGCAGGTGATGCGTGGGCTGCCATGGGGTTACCTCAGGACTTGTGGTTGTTTTCTGCCTACCCTAGGCAAATAAAAACGTTTGCGCAATCGTTTTCTTTGCTCCGGTTCGCTAGCCTGTCGATAGGGGGAAGGCACCGCCAGCCGGGCGTCTGCGGCGATTTCGGCAGGTGGCTTAATCACAAAATCAAGGGGTTATATTGTGTGGCACTGGGCGATGGCGGCCCGGATCGCGTATCCTGAGCGTCCCGCCCGGGACGATGGGCATTTCACGAGCGCACTGGCGGAGGCTGGCAATGGTGACGATTACCGATGTGGCGAAGGCGGCGGGGGTCTCGGTCTCCACCGTTTCCCATGTGGTGAACGGCACCCGCTTCGTCAAGCCGGAGACCCGGGCCCGGGTGATGGCGGCCATCGAGCGCCTCGATTACACCCCCAGCAGCTCGGCGCAGTCGCTGAAGAAGAACGTCACCCATACCGTCGGCATGATCGTCACCAGTTCCACCAACCCCTACTTCGCCGAGGTGGTCTCCGGCGTGGAGGCGGCCCTCTATGCGGCGGGCTTCAACCTGATGCTGTGCAACTCCGGGCGCGATATCGACCGGCAGCGCAGCTATATCCGTACCCTCAAGGGCAAGCGCATCGATGGCCTGCTGGTGCTGGAGTCGGTGATCTCCGAGGAGTTCCTGGAACTGCTCACCGCCTGTCCCTTCCCGGTGGTGCTGATGGACAATGAGGCCCCGACGCTGACCAGCGTGGTCGACGACTCCGAGCAGGGCGGTTACCTGGCCACCCGTTACCTGATCGAGCAGGGTCACCGGGCCATTGGCTGCATCACCGGCCCCGCCGACCACTACCAGTCTCGGCAGCGCTATCGCGGCTTTCGCCGCGCCCTGGACGAGGCGGGGCTCGTCCTCGAGGAGGCCTGGGTCCAGGCCGGTAACCTCGAGGTGAGTGGCGGCGAGGCGGCCATCCAGGCCCTGGCCGCCGGGCCGCGGCGCCCCACGGCGCTGTTCGCCTTCAACGACCTGCTGGCCCTGGGGGCCATCGGCGAGGCGACGCGCCGGGGCTGGCGCGTACCCGAGACGCTGTCGATCATCGGCTACGACGATATCGAGATCGCCCGCCTGCTGACTCCCTCCCTGAGCACCCTGCGCCAGCAGACCGATCGCCTGTGTGGCGAGGCCTGCCGGCTGCTGACGGCGGCCATCGCCGCCAAGGCAGCGGTCACCGAGCATGTGCGCATCGCCCCCGAGCGGGTGATTCGCGACTCGGTGTGCGCGCCGCCGACGGATCTACACTGAGAGGTGTCGCGCCGGAAGGCATCGCCTTCCGGAATCCCTAGAGGAGGCGTCACCATGAACGATACCGTCAAGCTGCACCCGTCGGTGGATAACGGCATCACGCCGGCCGATCCGGCCTTCGACGGGGCCACCCTGCAGTGCCATTGCGAGGAAAATCCCGTGGTGGTGGCCATCCACGAGCAGTGCCAGCACAACCACCTATGCGGTTGCACCAAGTGCTGGAAGCCCTCGGGGGCGCTGTTCTCCCAGGTGGCGGTGGTGCCCCGGGCCAGCGTGCATGTCATCGCCCACCCGGAGAAGCTCGAGATCCTCGACCGCAAGGCGGTGATTCGCCGCCACGCCTGCACCGGCTGCGGAGTGCACCTGTTCGGGCGCATCGAGCAGAAGGACCACCCCTTCCATGGCCTCGACTTTATCCACCCGGAGCTCTCCCACCACGGCGGCTGGGCGCCGCCGAGCTTCGCCGCCTATGTCTCGTCGATCATCGAGGCCGGGGTCGATCCGGGGCGCATGCCGGTGATTCGCGAGCGCCTGCGCCGACTCGGCCTGGAGCCTTACGACTGCCTGTCGCCGACCCTGATGGATGCCATCGCGACGCATGTCGCCAAGGCCAGGGGCGAGCAGGCCGCCTGAGGAAGCGTCCCATCGGAGCCGGTGCGGTGACAGGGCCCTCGGGGGCGTCGGCTTAACGCCGGCAGGTATACAGATGAGCCGGCAGGATATTGAGCGGCTCGAAGCCCTTCTCCACTCGCGAGAAGAGCCGCCTGAGGTCGTCGCCCACCTTGGGGGAGAACTGGTAGATCAGCATGGCCCCGTCATCGGCCAGGGCCGCGTGGCTGTCGCCGAGGATACCCTCGCGACAGGCGGCGGGCATGGTGCTGAAGGGAATGCCGGCGAGGATATAGTCCGCCGGCGGCAGGCCCAGGCGGCTGAGCTCCGCCTGAATGGTCTCGGCGGAGCCGGCCACCAGCTGCAGGCGGGGGTCGGGGAGCGACTCGCCCAGGTAGGCGACGAACTCTGGGTTGGTCTCCAGGGCCAGCAGGGTGGCATCCGGGGACAGTCGCGCCAGGATCTCTCGAGTGATGGTGCCCACCCCGGGGCCGTACTCCACCACCACCCGGGCGCGTGCCCAGTCCACCGGGGCCAGCAGGCGCCGGACCAGGAAGGGCGAGCTGGGGATGATCGAGCCGAGCATGCGTGGATGCTTGAAGAAATTGCTGGCGAACAGCGAGAGCTGGGCGCGTCGGGAGGGAGCCTGCATGCGACTGGGGCGGTCGGGCACCGTCATGGGAGCACTCCTGGGGTGGCGGCTATGACTCCACTCTAGGAGGCCGCCGGTGTTAACGCGAATTGGCCGCCAGGGCGCGCCATACGCAGGCGAGTCTCGACCGCTTGTCCTGGATCAAACCCGGCGTACCGCCGCTCTGCTACATTCAGAAGATACCGATATGCCCCGGGGGGTATTCCAGGCCTCCCGGGCACAGCCGACGAGGGAATGCTATGCAAGCCGTGGATATCATGACGCCCAGTGTCGTCACCGTCGCCCCGGATACCCAGGTTCAGGAGGTGGCGCGCCTGTTGCTGGAGAACCATATCAGCGCGGTACCGGTGGTGGATGCCGAGCAGCGGGTGCTGGGGATCGTCAGCGAGGGCGACCTGCTGCGCCGCATCGAGGGCAGTGGCGAGCGCCCCCGGCACTGGCTGCGCGCCCTGTTCGAGACGCCGGCGAGCCCGCTGGACTATATCAAGTCCCATGGCCGTACCGCCGAGCAGGTGATGACCTCCCCGGTGATCGAGGTCGCCGGTGACATGCCCATCGACGATATCGCCCGGCTGCTGGAGAAACATCACATCAAGCGGGTGCCGGTCACCGAGAACGGGCGCCTGGTGGGCATCGTCAGTCGTGCCAACTTGCTGCGCGGCTTCTCGGTGGCGGGGCTGGAGGAGGGCGCCACAGTAGACGATCGGGCCATCCGTGATCGTCTCCACAAGGAGCTGGAAGAGACCCTCGGCCTGGGCCAGATCAATGTCATCGTGGTTCAGGGCGAGGTACAGCTGTGGGGCCTGGTGGACAGCAAGGAGCAGCGCAAGGCGGCCCAGGTGGCGGCGGAGGACATTCCCGGCGTCAAGCGGGTGGAGAACAACCTGGGCATGCTGCCCCGGGGCATCAACCGGGTCTGACGTCGTCGAGGCGAATAAGCGAAGGGGTGGCCACAGGCCACCCCTTCGTCGTTGGTGCGGGTCGGAGCCTAGTCCAGTTGGTCCAAGGCCGTCGCCAGTGTCGCCACGCTGCGCTCCACGTCGAGCAGCTTGTCGAGGCCGAAGAGGCCGATGCGGAAGGTCCGGAAGTCATCCCCCTCGTCACACTGCAGGGGCACCCCGGCGGCGACCTGCAGGCCGGCGGCCATGAACCTGGCGGCGATGCCGGCATCCTCGGTGTAGCTGACCACCACCCCGGGGGCGGCGAAGCCCTCGGCGGCCACGCTGGCGAAGCCCCGGGCCGCGAGCAGTTCGCGGACCCGGCGGCCGAGTTCCAGCTGGGCATCGCGAACCCGCGCGAAACCGACCCGCTCGGTCTCCTCCATGATATCGCGCAGGCGGCGCAAACCATCGGTGGGCAGGGTGGCATGGTAGGCATGGCCGCCCTGCTCGTAGGCCTGCATGATGGCGTGCCACTTGCCCAGATCCATGGCGAAGCTGCTGCTGGTGGTGGCCTCGAGGCGCTCGCGCCCCCGCGCCGAGAGCATCACCATGGCGCAGCAGGGCGAGCCGCTCCAGCCCTTCTGGGGGGCGCTGATCAGCACGTCGACCCCGGTGGCCTGCATATCCACCCAGAGGGTGCCGGAGGCGATGCAGTCCAGCACCAGCAGGCCGCCCACCGCATGCACCGCGTCGGCCAGGCGACGGATATAGTCGTCCGGCAGCAGCATGCCGGAGGCGGTCTCCACATGGGGGGCGAAGACCAGGGCCGGGCGTTCGGCGGCGATGCTGGCCTCCACCTCCTCGATGGGGGCGGGGGCGAAGGGGGCCTGGGCGCCCTCGCCCTGGCGGCGAGCCGGGTGCACCACCTCGCGGGCGGGGATATCGCCCATGGCGAAGATCTGACTCCAGCGGTAGCTGAACCAGCCGTTGCGGATCACCATCACCGTCTGGTCGGTGGCGAACTGACGGGCCACCGATTCCATGCCGAAGGTGCCGCTCCCCGGCACGATCACCGCCGCCTCGGCGGCATAGACCCGCTTGAGGGTAGCGGAGAGGTCGGTCATCACCGTCTGGAAGGCGCGGGACATATGATTGAGGGCGCGGTCGGTGTAGACCACCGAGTATTCCAGCAGACCATCGGGATCCACATCGGGCAGCAGGCCGGACATCGTTTTCTCCTGAGTCGTCGGGGAACTGCTAGCAAGGATATTCGCTCGCTAGGCTAACGGCCAGTGCAGGCCACTAGGCAGGCCGGGAAAGAGAGTCCGCTTCCGGTCAGCAGAGAAATGCCTGAAAACATTTCATTTGCGCCGGGGAGGCGTGGGACCCACACTTCATCAGGCGTTAAAAAACGCTGTTCTTTAATGGAGGTGGTCATGAGATTTCTTGTTGCCGCATCTACCGCCGCCTTGCTGGCGGCCGGGACCTTCGCCACCACGGCGCAAGCCAATCAGCATGGCTTCTATCCCCAGGGATACGTGGGGGGTGATGTCATGTTCTGGGAGCTGGACCCCGATGGGGCGAGCTCCGTCGACGATATTGGCCTGCGGCTGCGCGGGGGCATGCAGTTCAATGATTACTTCGCCGTGGAGGGGCACCTGGGTACCGGTGGCTCCGATACCGTACAGGGCGTCGAGTCCGAGCTCGATTATCTGGTCGGCGCCTTCGCCAAGGGCATCCTGCCGATTTCCCAGGAGTTCCGGCTCTATGGCCTGCTCGGCTACTCCGAGGTGGATATCGACCTGAACCCGGGAGGCAGCGACCGGGATGACGGCTTCTCCTATGGCGCCGGCGCCGAGTACGAGGTGGCCCCCAACCTCGCCGTGGGAGCCGATTACATTCGTTATCTCGACGAGTCCGAGGGCGACTTCGACGCCGCCAGCCTGGGGCTGCGCTACCGTTTCTGATGGGCTCGGTGTCATGCCCCATGGCCCCCGCCAGCCCGCTGGCGGGGGCCATGTCGTTTACACCTCCTGGTAGAGCTCGCTACCCGTGTGGCGGAACTTCTCCGCCTGCTCCTCCATGCCTTTCATGACCGCCTCCTGATCGCCGTCGAGGCCATGCTCGCTGGCGTAGTCGCGCACCTCCTGGCTGATCTTCATGGAGCAGAACTTGGGCCCGCACATGGAGCAGAAGTGGGCCACCTTGGCGGAGTCCTTGGGCAGGGTCTCGTCGTGGTACTCCCGGGCGGTGTCCGGGTCCAGGCCGAGGTTGAACTGGTCCTCCCAGCGGAACTCGAAGCGCGCCTTGGAGAGGGCGTTATCACGGCGCTGGGCGGCGGGATGCCCCTTGGCGAGGTCGGCGGCGTGGGCGGCGATCTTGTAGGTGATGATGCCGGTCTTGACGTCGTCCTTGTTGGGCAGGCCCAGGTGCTCCTTGGGGGTCACGTAGCAGAGCATGGCGCAGCCGTACCAGCCGATCATCGCCGCGCCGATGCCGGAGGTGATGTGGTCGTAGCCGGGGGCGATATCGGTGGTCAGCGGCCCCAGGGTGTAGAAGGGCGCCTCGTCGCACTCGCTGAGCTGCTTGTCCATGTTCTCCTTGATCAGGTGCATGGGCACGTGGCCGGGGCCCTCGATCATCACCTGGACGTCGTGCTTCCAGGCGATGCGGGTCAGCTCGCCCAGGGTCTCGAGCTCGGCGAACTGGGCCTCGTCGTTGGCGTCGGCCACCGAGCCGGGGCGCAGGCCGTCCCCCAGGGAGAAGGCGACGTCATACTGCTTGCAGATCTCGCAGATCTCCTCGAAGTGGGTATAGAGGAAGCTCTCCTGGTGGTGGTAGAGGCACCACTTGGCCATGATCGAGCCGCCCCGGGAGACGATGCCGGTGACCCGCTTGGCGGTCAGCGGCACATAGCGCAGCAGCACCCCGGCGTGGATGGTGAAGTAGTCCACGCCCTGCTCGGCCTGCTCGATCAGGGTGTCGCGGAACACCTCCCAGGTGAGGTCCTCGGCCACGCCCTTGACCTTCTCCAGGGCCTGGTAGATGGGCACGGTGCCGATCGGCACCGGGGCATTGCGGATGATCCACTCCCGGGTCTCGTGGATGTTCTGGCCGGTGGAGAGGTCCATGATGGTGTCGGCGCCCCAGCGGATGCCCCAGGTCATCTTGTCGACCTCTTCCTCGATGGAGGAGGTCACCGCGGAGTTGCCCAGGTTGCCGTTGATCTTCACCAGGAAGTTGCGGCCGATGATCATCGGCTCGGATTCCGGGTGGTTGATATTGTTGGGGATGATCGCCCGCCCCGCCGCGACCTCGGCACGCACGAATTCCGGGGTGATCTCCTCGGGCAGGCGGGCCCCGAAGCCCTGGCCGGGATGCTGATGGCCGAGGATACGCTCCACCTCCGCCGTGCCCAGCGCCTGGCGACGCTGATTCTCGCGAATGGCGATATATTCCATCTCGGGGGTGATGATGCCCTGGCGGGCGTAGTGGAGCTGGGTGACGTTCTTGCCGGGCTTGGCACGGCGCGGGGTGCGGGTCAGGTCGAAGCGCAGCTGGGCCAGGGTCGGGTCGTTGGCGCGACGCTTGCCGTACTCGCTGGTCGGGCCGTCGAGGAACTCGGTGTCGCCGCGCTCCTCGATCCAGGCGCGGCGCAGCTCGGGGAGCCCCTTTCGCAGGTCGATTTGGGCCTGCGGGTCGGTGTAGGGGCCGGAGGTGTCGTAGACCAGCAGCGGCGGGTTCTCTTCATCGGCGCCGGAGGTCTTGGTGGGCGAGAGGGCGATCTCGCGGAAGGGCACGCGGATATCCGGGCGCGAGCCTTCCACATAGACCTTGCGCGAGCCGGACAGCGGCTGGACGGCGGCGGCGTCGACCCGGGCGGTCTCGGCGAGGAAGTGGGCGGTCTTGCTCATGGTGTTCTCCCTAGGGTTGTCGGGGTCTTGTCAGGGAGGACAGCTGGGGAGGACAGGGGCGGTCGGGCAGGGGCGCCCGGCGGCGTGTCGCTTGATCCCTACGCTGGTCCTAGCCAGTTCAGGTTCAACGGGATCCATGCTCGAATGCTGCATGATCTCAGCCGTCATCAACGGCACCCCGTCAAGCGTGGTGGTGCCCGCTATCACCAGCGGGCGGGTTTATTGCCGGGAAGTCTCTGCCTGGAGTTCGGGGCTGATCCGGCGACAGGTCTACGAGGGGGCGCTGTGAACCCCTCCCTGGGCGCTACCGATGCCATCCCTGGCATAGGACCCCCTCTACGACCTGTCCCCGGCGCCCCTCACGTCCGCGCAGCGGCAATAGGTATCAAGGCTGTGGGCTAGTCGGCGCGATCCAGGCCCATCTGCCAGAAGTCGATCTCGAGGCGCGTGGCATCGCGGAATACCGTGGCCAGCTCCTCGAAGCGCCGCGGCGTGACCTCCGCCAGGCGGCCATTCAGCCAGGCGATCTCGTCGCGCATGGCGGCCTGGAAGTCGTCGCCGGCGTACATGGCGATCCAGGCGTCATAGGGGTTGGCCTCGCCGCGCACCGTGAAGGACTGGGCGGCCAGCCACTGGGCGATCTCGCCATAGCCCACCAGGCAGGGGGCCAGGGCCACATGCAGGTCGAGGAGGTCGCCGCGGTTGCCGGTATCCAGCACATAGCGGGTATAGGCCAGGGTCGCCTTGGCCTCCGGCAGGGCGGCGAGCTCCGCCTCGTCGATACCCCAGTCGCGGCAGAAGTCGATATGCAGCTGCAGCTCCACGTCGAGGATGGTCTTGAGGCCGGCGTGGGCATGGCGCAGGTCGGCGAGACTGCGGCTCTTGTAGGCGGCCAGGGCATAGGCCCGGGAGAAGTGGATCAGGAACAGGTAGTCCTGCTTCAGATAGTGGCGGAAGGCGCCGGCCTCCAGGGTGCCGGCGCCCAGCTGGCGCACGAAGTCGTGCTCGATATAGGCGCGCCAGTCATGATGGCAGGCCCCCTTGAGATCGTCGAAAGCGTAGCCCATGTCACCTCCGGTGGTGGGATCCGGGGTGGGGCGAGAGGGGGAGGGCGAATGGCGACCAGGCCAGGGCCCGCCTGATTCCCTACGCCGGTTCATATGGGCGCCGAGGCGCGCCATTCACCCGGATCAGGTTCTACGGGATCGGCGCTCGGTGGCGACCCTGTGGTCCACCAACCCGCGCCATCTCAGCCGGTCTACCGGCACCCCGTCAAGCGTCGGGCCTAGTCTAGCAGCTTGGCAGAGAGTTACCAGGCGGTTTTATGGAAATATTTTCCATTTCATATATGGGGCTAGTAGAGGCGGAAGGAGCCATGGTCGGGATGCCCCTGCTGCTCTTCGATCACCTTGCGGTAGCGCTTGTATTCCCACTGGTACTGGGCCGGCGCCAGGGCGATGGCGGCCTCGACGCTGGCGTTGACGCCGGCGGCGGCGATGGCCTCGTCCGGGTCATGGACTCGCGCATCGGCGGCCAGGAAGTGTATCTCGAAGCCCTGGCCGGGCACCCGGAGGGCCACGCCGGTGACCACTCGGGCCTGGGTACGCGCCACCAGCTTGGGCAGCAGGGTGGCGGTATAGGCCAGGCGCCCGTAGAAGGGGGCGAAGACGCCGCTGCCCCAGTCCGGCTCCTGGTCGGGGAGGATGCCTACCGCCTCGGCGCGCTTGAGGGCCTTGAGCAGGGCCGCCACGCCGCGCGCATTGGTGGGCACCAGGCTCGCGCCCAGGCGTTCGCGTCCCCCGCGGATCACCGGGTCCAGGTCGGGAATCTTGGGCGGCTCGTACATGGCGGTGAAGGGAAAGTGCCCGGAGAGCCAGAAGTTGAGCACTTCCCAGTTGCCGAAGTGGGGGGCCAGCACGATCACCCCCTGGCCGGAGGCGCGGGCCTCGTCGAGCAACTCGCGGCCGTGGACGGCGAGGATCGAGGCTTCCACCCGCTCCGGGGGCGCCATCCAGGCGAGGCCCAGCTCCAGCATGGTGGCGGTGGAGTGGGTCAGGCTGGCCCGGGCCAGGCGCCGCCGCTCGGCGGCGTCCCGCTCGGGGAAGACCTCGGCCAGGTTGATCTCGGTGACCTCCCGCTCGCGACGGCTGAACCGGTACACCAGGGGACCGGCCAGGCGGGCCAGGCGCCACAGGGTGCCCAGTCGCCGCCCGGCCAGCAGGCGCCACAGGGCGGCGACGGCCCGGGCCTGGCGTTGCAGCTTGGCCTCACTCATCGCCTAGATCAGCCAGGTGTCCACGTTACTGGGGGCGCGCTTCTCCTGCAGTCCCTTGAAGCCCTTGACGCAGCGGATGATCATCCAGACCGCCAGGAGCAGCAGCAGCGGGAAGCCGATCAAGACCAGGGTCAGCAGGCCGGCGATCACGCCGTAGACCAGGCCGATCCAGAAGGTACGGATCTGGTAGCGGTAGTGCTCGTCGAGCCACTGGGGGCCCTTGCCGCGGTAGATATAGGCGATCACCAGGCCGACGATGCCGGTAAAGCCGACCACGAAGCTGGCCAGGAAGAGGGCATAGACCACCATGGCCATGGTGGTGTCCGGGGCCTGGCTCTGTTCGGCCACCAGGGTGTCGTCGTTGCGCGGGTCGTTCATCATTCATCATCCTTGGGAAAGACAGATCGGCCGCCCATGATACCCGCTCGGCGAGTCGTTGCCATCAGTTGGCGGGGCGACAGATCTCCAGCAGGTTGCCCTCCGGATCGCGCAGATAGAGGGCCTCGATGGGGCCCGCGGCGCCCAGGCCCGAGACCGGCCCCTGTTCGAGGGGGATGCCCAGGGCGTCCAGGTGGCGACGTATCTCGTCCAGGGGCAGGCGGCTGCGCAGGCACAGCGCCTGGCTGCCCGGCGTCGGGGTGGCGGCCTGCAGGTCCGTCGCCCGGGCGGGATCGAGCAGCCGCAGGGCCAGGCCATCCAGCAGCAGGTCGACCCGCCCGGCGTCCCGGTAGCGGACGTCCAGGCCGAGCACGCGACTGTAGAAATCCACGGCGCGGGGCAGGTCGGAGACCGGAATCAGCAGATGATCGAGGGCGGCAAGCATGGGAAAGGACTCCTGAAGGGGTGTCAGCGGCCGCCAAAGCGGGTAGCCTGGGCGCCGCCGTTGACCAGAAGCATACGATGATGACGCCCTCCCTGTCCCTACCCGCCGTCCCCCCACCACTCTCGCCGAATCCCTGCCCGTTGTGTGGCGATCGGCGGGCCGCTCACTTCCATCGGGACGCCCGCCGCGACTATTACCGCTGCCCGCGCTGCGCCCTGGTGCATGTGCCGGCGGCCCAGCGGCTCGATCCCGCGGCGGAGCGGGCGGTCTATGATCAGCACGAGAACTCGCCTCTGGATTCGGGTTACCGGCGCTTCCTGGGACGGCTCTTCGATCCCCTGAACGCGCGGCTCGCCCCCGGCGCCGAGGGCCTCGACTTCGGTGCCGGCCCCGGCCCGACCCTCTCGGTGATGTTCGAGGAGGCCGGGTACCCCATGGCCATCTACGACCCCTTTTACGCTCCCGACGCGGGTGTCCTGAGCGGACGGTACGACTTTATTACCGCCACCGAGGTGGTGGAGCACCTCTTCGCCCCCGGCGAGGAGCTGGCGCGGCTGGCGAGTCGCCTGCGTCCCGGCGGCTGGCTGGGGCTGATGACCAAGCGAGTGACCTCGAAGGAGGCCTTCGTCGGCTGGCACTATATCCTCGACCCCACCCATGTCTGCTTCTTCGACGAGGCGACCTTCCACTGGCTCGCGACGCACCTGGGCATGACGGTGGAATTTCCCGCCGCCGATGTGGTGTTGCTGCAGAAGCCCCACCGCGAGGCATAACCGAAGGCGCCGGCGAGGTTTTTCGAGACGTTCGATAACGTCGTGTTATTGAAGGGAAAAACCGCCCAACGTCGGCGAAAAATGCTTGGCGGTGCGGCGGGTCGGACGTATAGTCGCCACGCGATCTCCTGGCTTGGCCGTTCCGGCTCGGCCGCGCACTCCTTTCTTGCTTGCGCTTGTTCGCTTTCTCGTTGCGAGGCTTCGCTTATGTCGCGGCAGTTGTTGGCCATGGCGCTGGCGCCCTTGCTGGGGCTCTTTATCCTCGGCATCGGCAACGGCTTCCTGTCGACCCTGATCACCCTGCGTCTGGATGGCGCCGGCTACTCGGCGCTGGCTATCGGCTGGGTGTCGTCGGCCTACTTTATCGGCCTGGCCCTGGGGGCCCTGTTCAATGATCGCCTGCTGCTGCGCATCGGTCATATCCGCGCCTATGGTGGCTTCGCCTCCCTGGTGGCGGTCACCGTGCTGCTGCAATCGCTGTGGCTCGATCCCTACGCCTGGTTCGTGCTGCGCCTGATCGGCGGCTGGGCCACGGTGGGGGTCTTCCTGGTGATCGAGAGCTGGCTGCTGACCGCCGCCGATCCCAGGGTGCGCGGTCGCCTGCTGGCGCTCTACATGATCTCCGTCTATGCCGCCGGGGTGATCGGCCAGTTGCTGCTGGGGGTCACCGATGCCGCCGGCGAGATGGTGCCCTTCGTGGTGATCGGCCTGCTGGCGTCGTTATCGGTGCTGCCGATGGCGATGATCCCGCGGGTCTCGCCGCTGATCGAGCACGCCGAACCCTTGCCGCCCCATCGACTGATCACCGTGACCCCCACCGGGGTGATGGGCAGCTTCGGCTCCGGCCTGGCGGTGGCCGCCATCTATACCCTGTTGCCGCTCTACCTGCAGCGCGGCGGCCTGGGCGTCGACCGGGTGGGACAGATGATGGCGGTGGTCATCCTCGGCGCCATGCTGCTCCAGTACCCCATCGGCCGCTGGTCCGATCGCCACGACCGCCAGCAGGTACTGATCCTGATCGGGGCCAGCTGCGCGCTGATCGCCATGGGCATCCTCTGGCTGCCGAACGACCCCTGGCTGCTGGCGGGGCTGCTGTTCTTCCTCGGCGGCGGTGTCTTCGCCCTCTACCCGGTGGCGGTCAGCCACGCCGCCGACCGGGCGCCCGCCGGTGCCCTGGTGCGCATGAACCAGGGCCTGCTGCTGATCAACGCCATCGGCGCCACCCTGAGCCCGCCGTTGATCACTCCGGTGATGACCGCCCTGGGCGATGCTGGCCTGTTCTGGTCGCTGGGCGGCCTGGGCGCCTTCCTGGTGCTCTTCTTCGCCTGGCGGCGCCGCGTGCGTCCGGCACCCTTGCCGGTGGCACCCTTCGTGGCCACCACGCCCCAGTCGGTGGCGGGTGCCGAGTTCGCCGTCACCGAGGAGCTGGTGCAGGGGGCCCTGGATCATGAGCACGTCGAGGACCTCTCCGAGGTGGTGCCGGAAGTCGATGTGGCCGAACCGTTGGTCGGCCCGCCCCGGGAGGAGGACGATCATATCGAGTACTTCGATACGGATGCCGAGGCGCGGGCAAAGGGGTAAAACGCGGCTTGTGATTTTATAGACGCCTGGTCTATATTTGCCGGCATGACTTCATCGCCCCTCAAGCCACGCCGTGGCCGCCCCCCCAAGTCGCCGCGTGCCGATCAGGATACTCGCGCCGCCCTGATTCGCAGTGGGACCGAGCTGCTGACCGAGCAGGGGTTCTCGGCGTCGGCGATCGATACCATCCTCAAACGCGTCGGCGTCCCCAAGGGATCCTTCTATTACTACTTCGCCAGCAAGGAGGCCTTTGGGCGCGCCATCATGGAGCACTATGGGGCCTATTTCGCCAACAAGCTGGATCGACACCTCCTGAACCCCCGGCTGTCCCCCCTCGATCGGCTCGTGGCCTTCGTTGCCGATGCCGAGGCCGGCATGGCGCGGCACGAGTTCCGGCGTGGCTGCCTGGTGGGCAACCTGGGACAGGAGGTCGCTAGCCTGCCGGAGACCTATCGACACTGGCTACGGGAAACCCTCGAGGATTGGCAACGGCGCCTGGCGCGGTGCCTCGAGGAGGCGCAAGCGGCGGGAACCCTCGCCCGGAGCGCCGACTGCGCCCGGCTCGCCGAAGCCTTCTGGATCGGCTGGGAAGGCGCCGTCATGCGTGCCAGGCTGGAGCGTAGCGTCCGCCCCATGGAAGTCTTTATTCACTGCTATCTGGAGGGGCTGCCTCGGTAGCCCTTTTTTCAGGTCATTTTGTAGACGGTTGGTCTAAAAAGGAGAAAGGCAATGTTCCAGGCGATCGTGATCGAGACATCGGATAACGAGCAGCGCGTCGGCCTCCAGAGCGTGGCGGAGTCGCAGCTTCCCGAGGGCGACGTCAGCGTGCGGGTCGAGTACAGCACCCTCAACTACAAGGATGCCCTGGCCATCACCGGCAAGGGGCCCGTGGTCAGGCAGTTTCCCATGGTTCCGGGGATCGACCTGGCGGGCACCGTCGACGCCTCGAGCTGTGATGAGTTCACGCCGGGTGATCGTGTCCTGTTGAATGGCTGGGGCGTGGGCGAGGCCCACTGGGGAGGCCTGGCGGAGAAGGCGTGCCTGCAGAGTCGCTGGTTGATCCCGCTGCCCGCGGCGTTCAGCGCCCGCCAGGCGATGGCGATCGGTACCGCCGGTTACACGGCGATGCTCGCCGTGATGGCGCTGGAGCGGAATGGCGTCCTGCCGAGCCAGGGCGACGTGCTGGTGACCGGGGCCAATGGTGGGGTGGGGAGCTACGCCATCGCCTTGTTGTCGCGACTCGGATATCGGGTGATCGCCGTCACGGGGCGCCCGCAGGAAGCGGATTACCTGCGTGGGTTGGGGGCCCAGGAGATCCTCGACCGCAGTGAGCTGTCGGGGCCCGGCCGACCGCTGGCCAAGGAACGCTGGGCCGGGGCCATCGACTCGGTGGGGAGCCATACCCTGGCCAACGTGCTGGCCGCGACGCGCTATGGCGGCACCGTCGCGGCCTGCGGGCTCGCCCAGGGCATGGAGCTGCCCGCCAGCGTCGCGCCCTTTATCCTGCGTGGCGTGACGCTGGCCGGTATCGACAGTGTCATGCGGCCCCGCGCCGATCGCCTCGAGGCGTGGCGTCGGCTGGGGGAGCTGCTCGACCCCGATCACCTGGATACCATCACGCGGACCATCGGCCTCGGCGAGGCCATCGCCACGGCGGAGGAACTCCTGGCGGGGCGCGTACGCGGGAGAGTGGTGGTCAAGATGACCTAGGCCGAGCCCCGACAAAGGAGGGATTGCCGACCAACCTAGCGTTCGCTAGGGTGAAATGGTCACGCTTCTTCTGACGTTGCCAACCGAACCAGAACCGCAGGAGCCCTTATGAGCGAGCCACTGATCGACGTCGCCGACCAGGCGGGGATCGTTACCCTGACCATCAACCGCCCCAAGGCCCTCAATGCCTTGAACGGCGCCGTGCTGAGCGAACTGGAGCGTTTGTTAGCCGAGCTCCAGGACCGCGAGGAGCTGCGCGCGGTGCTGGTCACCGGAGCCGGCGAGAAGGCCTTCGTGGCCGGTGCCGATATCGCCGAGATGCGCGACAAGACCCCGGAGCAGGCGCGCCGCTTCGCGCGTCAGGCGCTGACCACCTTCAAGCGGCTGGAGGCCCTGCCGGTGCCCACCGTGGCCCTGGTCAACGGCTTCTGCCTGGGCGGGGGCTGCGAGCTGGCCCTGGCCTGCGACTGGGCGGTGGCCAGCGATAACGCCATCTTCGGTCAGCCCGAGGTGCTCTTGGGCGTAATCCCCGGTTTCGGTGGCACCCAGCGCCTGCCGCGCCGCGTCGGCCCGGCCATGGCGCTGGACCTGTGCACCACCGGGCGCAAGATCGATGCCGCCGAGGCCCTGCGCATCGGCCTGGTCAATCGGGTCATGGCCCAGGACGAGCTGCCGGCCTATGTGGAAGAGCTCACCAAGCAGCTGGGCGGCAATGGTCCGGCCTCGGTGCGCGGTGCCAAGCAGGCCATCCACGATGGCCTGGATCAGGACCTGGAGAGCGCCCTGGCCCTGGAGACGAGCCTCTTCGCGCTGTGCTTCGCCGGGGATGAACAGCGCGAGGGGATGAGCGCCTTCGTCGAGAAGCGCAAGCCCAACTTCTGATCGGGAGTCGGTGGCAGATGACGACGGCCAGGATCCCCGGATCCTGGCCGTCGTCATTCGAGGGCCTGCCGCTCACTTGGCGAACAGCTGGCCACGGTCCCGGAAGGCCTTGAACTCCAGGGCATTGCCGCAGGGGTCGAGCAGGAAGAGGGTGGCCTGCTCGCCCACCTGACCCGCGAAGCGGACATGGGGCTCGATCACGAAATCGGTGCCCAGCGACCTGAGCCGCTCGGCCAGGGCCTCCCATCGTTCCCACTCCAGTACTACGCCGAAGTGGGGCACCGGTACCTCATGGCCATCCACCGCATTGGTATGGGCCTGCTCCTGGTGGGGCAGCTTCGGGTGTTCGTGGATCACCAACTGGTGACCGAAGAAGTCGAAGTCGACCCACTGCTCGCTGGAACGTCCCTCGGCCAGGCCGAACACCTCGCCGTAGAAGCGCCGGGCCGCCGGCAGGTCGTGGACGGGAATCGCCAGATGAAAGGGGCTAAGGGTCATGGGAGGGCTCCTGAGGTGGGGAAAGGTGCCGTCGGGCGGCATAAGCCAAGATAGCATCGATGGCGTTGTCCTCCATCAAGGCCGCGCGCGGGCTACCCTTACTAGGGCCGCTACCGCCTGGAGGGAGGCCGATGAGCAACGTCGAACGAGACCCCGAACGGATCCGCAATATCGCCCTGGTGGGCCAGGCCGGGGTGGGCAAGACCCGCCTGGTGGATGCCCTGCTGGCCGCGGCCGGCGGCGAGGCGCCGACCGACTCCCGCAGGGGCGTGCCCCCGGGCGAGTCCCCGGCGGCGGCGCAGCACTCGATCTCCGCCACCCCGCTGGGCCTCGCCTGGGACGAGACCTGGATCAACCTGATCGACACCCCCGGCTACGCCGACTTCCAGGGCGCGGCGCTCTCCATCCTTCCGGCGGTGGAGACGGTAGCGGTGGTGATCGACGCCGAGCGTGGCCTCGACGCCATGGCCCGACGCATGCTGGCCTGGGCCGAGGAGCGGGGCCTGTGCCGGCTGATTATCGTCAATCGCATCGACGCCGCCGCGTCTCGATTGCCGGCGCTGCTGGAGGCCTTGCACGAGCAGGTCGGGCCGGAGTGCCTGGCCCTTAACCTGCCGGCCCAGGGGGCGACCCGGGTGGTCGACTGCTTCTTCACCCCGGAAGGGGAGGCGGATTTCGCCTCGGTGGCCGAGGCTCACGAGCGGCTGGTGGACCAGGTGGTGGAGCTGGATGACGACCTGATGGCGCTCTACCTGGAGCAGGGCGAGGCCCTCGAACCGGGCCAGCTCCACGACCCCTTCGAGGCGGCCCTGCGCCAGGGACACCTGGTGCCGGTGTGTTTCGTCTCGGCGGCCTCGGGGGCCGGCGTCGAGGCGCTGTTGGAGGTCTTCACACGCCTGATGCCCAACCCCCGGGAGGGCAACCCGCCCCCCTTCCTGCGCCAGCTGCCGGACGGCGGTGAGCAAGCCTTCCCCGCGCGAGCGGATCCCCAGGCCCATGTGCTGGCCCATGTGGTGCGCATCGAGCACGACCCCTATCTCGGCAAGTTGGCACTGTTCCCGGTCCATCAGGGCAGCGTCGGCCGCGATACCCGGCTGTTCGCCGGCGAGGCACGCAAGCCCTTCCGCATCGGCACCCTGCTGCGTTTCGAGGGGCGACGGCCCCGGGAGGTGGCGCGCTGCGGGCCCGGCGAGCTCTGTGCCCTGACCAAGGTAGAGGAGGCGACCCTGGATGACGTGCTCCACGACTCCCATGACGAGGATCATATCCGCCTGCGCCCGGTGGCCCTGCCGGCGCCGGTGTTCGGCCTGGCCATTCAAGCCACCCGGCACGGCGACGAGCAGCGCCTCTTCGAGGCCCTGGCCAAGCTGGTGGAGGAAGACCCCGGGCTCGAGGTGGCCCAGGACGGCGTGACCCAGGAGACGGTACTGCGGGGGCTCGGCGAGCTGCACCTGCGCACTGCCCTGGAGCAGCTCGCCCAGCGCTTCAAGGTCGAGGTGGACACCAGCCCCCCCTCCATCGCCTACCGCGAGACCATCGCCGCCACCGCCGAGGGACAGTATCGCCACAAGAAACAGAGTGGCGGCGCCGGCCAGTTCGGCGAGGTGGTCCTCCGGGTGGAGCCGCTGCCCCGCGGCGCCGGTGTCGAGTTCACCGACACCGTCCGCGGCGGCGCCATCCCCGCCTCGCTGTTGCCGGCGGTGGAGAAGGGCGTGCGCCAGGGCCTGGCCGGCGGTGCGCTGGCGGGCTATCCGCTGCAGGACCTGCGGGTCACCGTGCTGGATGGCAAGACGCACCCGGTGGACTCCAAGGAGATCGCCTTCGTGATCGCCGGCCGCAAGGCCTTCCTGGAGGCGGTACGCCAGGCCAGCCCTCTGGTGCTGGAGCCGTTGACGGAGCTCACCGTGGAGGCGCCGGGGCGTGCCATGGGCGACCTGACCGCCGACCTGACGGCCAGCCGCGGGCGTATTCTCGACACCCAGACCCTGGGCGACCAGGTCAGCCTCCAGGCCCTGGTGCCACTGGCCGAGGTGCTCGACTATCCCCACCGGCTCAATGCCCTGACCGGGGGCGCGGGGACCTACGGGCTGCGTTTCAGCCATTACGAGCCGGCCCCGGAGAGCGTGCAGAAGCGGCTGATCGGCGCGTATCGACCCCGCGACGCCGAGGGCTAATTCGGTGCCGGGGACGGCGGATATTCCCCTCGCCAACGTTGGCTCGCGTGCTGTTAACCGGTGGGGGGATCTGCTTCACTGCTAAGTGACTATCACCATGGCATGGCGGGGAAGATCATGGAAGACGCGGTCCACGAGCGCAGGGCTCGCCTCCGAAAGCTTCGGCAGGCCCTGGTGGTATTGCCCCCGAGAGTGCGCCATGCCCTCCTGGTGTCGCTTTTGGTGCTATTGCTGGGCCTCGGCACCCTGGTGGTCCATGCCACCGGCGGAACCCGCTATGCCTATCCCTACCTGATGCTGATCCCGGTGCTGCTGGCGGCGGCGGGCTATGGCCTGAGCGGGGCCCTGGCTACCGCCCTGATCGCCGGTGGTCTGATGGCGGCGATGCCCCTGGATGTCTCGACCCAGCAGATGCAGCCCGTCTATAACTGGTTGATTCGCCTTGGCCTCTATCTGCTGATCGGCGGCGTGGCCGGCAGCCTCTTCAGTCTGCTTCGGCGTGCCCACGCCACCAGCGAGCGGCTGGCCTGCACCGACCCCCGCACCGGCCTATACAATCAAATTGCCCTGGACGAGGCCCTGCGCCAGCGCCTGGCCGTGGGGTGGGGGCAGTCTCGCGGCATCGGCCTGATCCTGGTGCGCCTGATCGATATCGGCGAGGTGCTGGCCTCGCTGGGCCCGGAAACCGCGGACGGCCTGGTCCGGGCCATGGGGGAGCGCCTGCGGCGCCAGGATCGGTGCATCGTCGAGGTCTACCGTTTCAGCAATGCCGAGCTCTACCTGCTGCTGGATGACATCGCGCCGGCGGAGATCGAGCGAGTCGTGCAGCGTCTCGCCGAGGCCGGCGAGGAGAACCTGGTCGTTCAGCAGATACCGTTGCGAGCCCAGTTGGTGATGGGCAGCAGTCGGCAAGACGCCCCGACCACGACCGCCGGGGATCTGATCCGCCAGTCGCGGGTCGCCATGCTGACGGCTCTGGAGCGGCATCGGCTGCATTGTCATTATTCGCCGGAGCAGGAGAGCGACAAGCGCGAGGCGTTGCGGCTGGTCTCCCGGGTGCGCGAGGACCTCGACCGCGGCCGCTTCGAGTTGCACTTTCAGCCCAAGCTGTGCCTGGCCGATGGGCAGGTGAGCGGCTGCGAGGGGCTGATTCGCTGGCGCGACGAGCGGGATCAGTTGATCGCCCCGGGGCGCTTTATGCCCAAGGTGGAGCACACCACCCTGATCGCTCCGGTGACCCGTTTCGTCGCCGATCAGGCCTGCCGCTTCGCTAGGAGCCTGGAAGGGGGCGTCAGCATCAATCTCTCGGTCCGCAACCTGCATGACGCGGCCCTGCTCGATGAGCTGCTGGGCCTGATCCGCCACCACGGCATCGCCCCTCAGCGCCTGGAAGTGGAGATCACCGAGAGCGCCCTGATGCATGACCTGGTGGCGGGCAAGCAAGCCCTGGAGCGGCTGCGTGGCCATGGCATCCGGGTCAGCATCGATGACTTCGGCACCGGTTTCTCCTCCTTCGAGTACCTTCATCACCTGCCGATTACCGGGCTCAAGATCGATCGCGCCTTCGTCAGGGAGCTCGGTGGCGATGCCCGCTCCCGCTGCCTGGTGGCCTGCATGATCGATATGGGGCATGCCCTGGGCCTGGAGATCACCGCCGAGGGCGTCGAGACCCTCGAGCAGCATCACGCCCTGCGCCGACTCGGTTGCGACCAGGCCCAGGGCTTTCTGTATGCCAAGGCCCTGCCGGCCGCCGACTACCGGGCCTGGTGTGGCGAGCATCGTCCCGCCGCCTGGCTCGAGCCGGTCGATCAGACCCACTAGCAGTCAGTCGCCTCCCTGGGTAGCCGCCCGCTGTGGGGGGCGGTGATGCCTCTGGTATAGTAGGGACGCATCCCCAGGGAACCTCCGACACGCCTATGTCCGCAGACCTGAATGACTTCGAGGAGAGCATCCGTCGCGAGATCGATGCCTTCACCCAGCCCAAGAAGCCCCCCGTCCCCAAGCCACCCAAGCCACCCAAGCCGGCCGCCAGCGGCCATCGCGTGGGCTATCGCGTCAAGCTGGCGGTCCGCCCTCGTCAGCTCGCCCTGGACGAGGTCTTCGAGTACGAATCCTCCAGCATCTCCAAGCTGGAGGCACAGCTGGAGGCCGAGAAGGCCGCCCGCCAGGCGGGCTACCCCATCATCGGTTACCTGATCGATATCGAGCGGCTCTGAGCCGGCCGCCGCCGCAAAGGAAGGCACTCATGCAGATCACCCAGATCGCCATCTATCCGGTCAAGTCGCTGGGCGGCATCGCCCTGGACGCGGCGGCACTCGGTCCCCGGGGCCTCGAGTGGGACCGTCGCTGGATGGTGGTGGACGAGACCGGGCGCTTCGTCACCCAGCGCCAGTTGCCGGCCATGGCGCGGATTCGCGTGCGCCTGGAGGCCGCGGCCCTGGTGCTGGAGCACCCGGCGGCGGCGCCGCTGCGCGTGCCGCTGGCGCCGCGGGAGCGGCTCCAGCGCTCGGTCGAGATCTTCAAGGAGCGCTGTCCGGGGCTCGACGAGGGGGACGCGGCGGCCGGTTGGCTCACCGAGGTGCTGGGCCGCGTCAGGCAGCAGGGGCTAAGGCTGGTACGCTTCCCCGAGACGCATCGCCGTATGGTCGAGCCCGACCACCTGCGCGCCGGCGAAGGCGCCCATACCGGCTTCGCCGATGGTTACCCCTTGCTGGTGGCCAACCGAGCGTCCCTGGACGCCCTCAACGCGGTACTCGGGGACAAGGGCCTGGATCCGGTGCCCATGGAGCGCTTCCGACCCAACCTCGTCGTCGACGGTGACGAGCCCTTCGCCGAGGATGGCTGGGAGAGCCTGGCGGCCGAAGGCGGGCGTTATCGCCTGGGGCTGCGCAAGCCCTGCAAGCGTTGCCAGATCCCCACCGTCGATCAGCACAGCGGAGAGATCCCCCGCCCCGGCGAGCCGCTGCAGACCCTGATCGAGATGAATACCCAGCCCCACCTCAAGGGCGGTTACTTCGGCCAGAACGCCATCCTGCTGGCCGGCGAGGGCGAAACGCTGCGGGTGGGAGATCGGCTAAGCGCCAACTAAGCTGGGAGCAGGGCCGCCGGGCCACGGCGGCCGGCCCATCGGGGCCTGTCGAGGGAGAGGCGTGCCATGGCCCAGCGACCCCTGATCCTGTTGCATGGCTGGAACGACACCGGTGAGGCCTTCGAGCGCCTGGCCGGTCACCTGCGTCGTCACCTGGCCGAGCGAGGCATCCGGCGCATCGCCCTCGGCGATTACCTCTCCCGCCACGACGCCCTGTGCTTCGATGACCTCCAGGCGGCCCTGGAGCGAGCCTGGACCCGCCACGACCTGCCCCGCACCCCGGCCAGCGTCGACGCCATCGTCCACTCCACCGGCGGCCTGGTGATCCGCGACTGGCTGGCTCGCCACTTCGCCCCCGACGCCTACCCCATCAAGCACCTGGTGATGCTGGCCCCGGCCAACTTCGGCTCGCCCCTGGCCCATCGCGGGCGCTCGCTGGTGGGACGGGCGATCAATGGCTTCTTTCATGCCCACCCGGATCAGCCGCGCTTCGAGGCCGGCGCCGAGCTCCTGCGCGGCCTGGAGCTGGCCAGCCCTTTTAGCTGGGCGCTGGCCCTGCGCGACCGCTTCGCGGGCGAGCCGGGCCCCTTCGCCCCGGGGCGTACCCTGTGCAGCGTGCTGGTCGGCAACCGGGGCTATGGCGGCATCCGCGCGGTGGCCAACGAGGCGGGGGGCGACGGCACGGTGCGCATCTCCACCGCCAACCTCAACTGCGCGCGAGGCCGGATCCACTTCGAGGAGGACCACCATGAGGGGCGCCCGGTCACGGTGCCGCGCCTGGCGGGGTGGCAGGCGTCCAGCGGGCGCTGCGCCTTTCGCATCGTCGATGGCCTGGATCACACCACCATCAAGCTCGATGCCCCGGAGAGTCGCCTCGGCGCCGCCCAGCACCGGGCCCTGGGGCTGATCCTCGAGGCCCTGACGGTCGAGGACGACGGCTTCGCGGCTCACTGCGATGCCTGGGAGGCGGCGACCGCGGCCCTGACGCGGGTCCCCGGCGGGCGGCGGGGCAAGTCCGGCTACCAGAACACCCTGGTACGGGTGGTGGATCAGTTCGGAAGGCCGGTGCCGGACTACTTGATCGAGTTCTACGACCCCCGGGACGAGTGCCGCGACGGCGGGGCCCTGGCCCGGGTGATGCACGAGGAGATCATCCTCAAGGTGCATCCCTACGGCGATGACGCCTCCTACCGCAGCTTCTATATCGACACCGCCCGGCTGCATCACGAGGTGGCCAGGGCCGGCACGGCGCTGGGCCTGTCGATCACCGCGGCCCCGATGCTGGGGCGGGAGGCGGCGGATCCCCCGGTGGGCTTTCGCACCTATGCCGACGAGGATATCGACGACCTGCGCCTGGACGCGGCCCAGTTGGCCGCCTTCTTCCGGCCGCACCGCACCCTGCTGGTGGATATCGTCCTGCATCGCTCCCAGCACGAGCGGGTCATGACGCTGCGCGACGATACGGATCAGGCGTAGTGGGGGGCGCGCACCCGGCGCAGGTCGGTGAGCACCGGGGTGCCGGTGGCCGGATCATTGAGCAGGGTGCACTCCACGTCATAGAGGGCGCGCACCAGTTCCCGGGTGACCACCTCGGCGGGGGGCCCCTGGGCGATGATGCGGCCGTCGCGCATGGCCACCAGGTGATCGGCATAGCGGCAGGCGCTGGGCAGGTCGTGGAGCACCAGGGCCAGGGTGCGTCCGGCCTCGGCCAGGCGTCGCACCAGCTCGAAGACCTCCAGCTGGTGGCCCAGGTCCAGGGCCGAGGTGGGCTCGTCGAGCAGCAGCAGCGGGGTCTGCTGGGCGATGGTCATGGCGATCCAGGCGCGCTGGCGCTGGCCGCCGGAGAGCGCCTCCAGGGGCCGCTCGGCCAGCGCCTCCAGGTCCGCCGCGGCCAGCGCCTCGCTCACCGCCCGCTGGTCGTCGGCGGACCACTGACGCAACCAGCCCTGGTGGGGCTGGCGGCCGAAGCGAATCAGGTCGCCCACGGTGAGCCCCTCCGGGGCGCTGGCCTCCTGGGGCAGCAGCGCCAGGCGCCGGGCCAGGGTGCGTGCCGGCAGGCGCTGGATATCCTGGCCATCGAGGAGCACCGCGCCGCCCGCCGGGGCGTGCAGCCGGGCCAGGCCGGCCAGCAGGGTCGACTTGCCGCAGCCATTGGGCCCGACGATGGCGGTCACCCGGCCCGGCGGCAGGCTCAGGTCGAGGCCGTCGATCACGGCCTGGCGACCATGGGCCAGGCGGAGGCCCTGGGCCTGGAGGCGATGCGGGTCGGCGGTCATGGGCGATTCCTTCTCTAGGCCAGGGGTTTCACGGCGGGGCGCAGCAGGATCCAGAGCAGCCAGGGGCCGCCGACGATGGCGGTGACGATGCCCACCGGCAGCTCGATGGGGGCCAGCAACAGCCGCCCGGTGAGGTCGGCCAGCACCATCACCAGGGCCCCGGCCAGGGCCGACGCCAGCAGCGGCACGCCGCGCTTCGAGGTCAGGGCGCGGGCGATCTCCGGGCCCACGAGTCCCACCAGGCCCACCGGGCCGGCCACCGCCACGGCCAGGGCGGTGAGCAGCACCGACAGCGACAGCACCTGCCGGCGGCGGCGGTGCAGCATGACGCCGAGGCCACTGGCCACGGCGTCGCTGAAGCGCATCAGGCTCAGCGCGCGGGACAGCGCCAGCGCCAGGGGCAGGCCGATGGCCAGGCCCAGGGCCAGCACCGTGATCGCCTGGCCGGAGCGGGCGTTGAGGGTGCCCACCGTCCAGGGGTAGGCGGCATTGGCGGTATCGATGGCCACCCGCGCCAGCAGCAGCTGGGTGATGGCACCGCACACCGCCCCCACGCCGATGCCGGCGACGATAAAGCGGTAGCCGCGGGTGCCGCCGCCGCTGGCCAACCCGAAGGTCAGGGCCGCGGCGGTGGTGGCGCCGGCCAGGGCCATGGCCGGGGGCGCCAGGGAGACTCCCAGGCCCACCACCGAGGCCACGGCGAAGGCGGTGGCGCCATTGTCGATGCCGATGATCCCCGGGGTGGCCAGGCGGTTGCGGGCCAGGGTCTGCATCAGGCAGCCGGCCACCGCGAAGGCGGCGCCGGTGAGCCAGGCCGCGATCAGGCGCGGCAGGCGCAGTTCCTGGATCAAAAAGCCCGCCAGGGGATCGCCACGGCCGACCAGGCCGGCGTAGAGCTCGTCGAGTCCCAGGGGCACGCTGCCCAGGGCCAGGTAGGCGGCGGAGGCCGCCAGCAGGCCGAGCAGCAGCAACAGGATGGCGCCCAGGTCGCGCCGGTCGATGAGCAGGCTATGGCGGCCCCAGGCCAGGCGCCAGCGCCCCGGCGGCGCGCCGACCTCGGTGGGGGCGCTGACGTGGCGGCGGCTGGTATCGATGGGACTCAATGGCATGGGGGCTCCAGGCGGCTCTCCTGACTCAGAGGCTCGGCAGGCGGCGGGCGCGCACCACCAGGATCAGCACCGGGGCGCCGCACAGGGCGGTGAGCACGCCCAGCGACAGCTCCGAGGGGGCCACCAGCAGTCGCGAGAGAATATCGGCCCCGATCACCATCAGCGGGCCCAGGGGCAGGCAGAGCCAGAGGGTACGGCGAATGTCCGGGCCGGCCAGGGCGCGGGCGGCGAAGGGCACCACCAGGCCGACGAAGGCGATGGGCCCGGCGATGGCGGTGGCCGCCCCCACCAGCAGCGCCACCGCCAGCACCACCAGGCCGCGCACCCGGCCCGGGCGGTGGCCGAGCCCCGAGGCGACGCGTTCGCCCAGCGCCAGGGCCGCCAGGGGACGTGCCACCAGGAGGGTGATGGCGAGTGCCAGGGCCAGGCTGGGCAGCACCGCCAGCAGGTCCGCCAGGCGGCGCCCGGAGAGGCTGCCGATCACCCAGAAGCGGATCTCGTCGGCGGCGCGCTGATCGAAGAGCAGCAGCAGCGAGGTGAGGGCGGCCAGCAACGCCGAGAAGGCGGCCCCGGCCAGCACCAGGCGAATGGGGTCGTTACCCAGGCCACGCAGCCGCGCCACCCCCAGCACGCAGAGGCAGCCGGCCAGGGCACCGGCCTGGGCCACCGCCACGCGCAGGGTGGTGGCGCTGGCACCCAGCCACAGGGCCAGGGCCACGGCGAAGGCGGCGCCGGCGCTGACCCCCAGCAGGCCGGGCTCGGCCAGGGGGTTGCGCGACACCGCCTGAAGCAGGGCCCCGGCCATGCCCAGGGCCAGGCCCACGGCGGCACCGACCAGGGTGCGCGGCAGGCGCAGGGAGCCCACCACGAAGCGGGCCTCGTCGTCGCCGCCGCCGGCCAGCACCGCCAGGGCGCGGGCGGGCGTCACCTCGCCGGCGCCCAGCAGCAGACTGGCCAGCATCACCAGGCTCAACACTAGGGTGAGGCCGGCCAGCGGCAGGGCGAGCCCCTCGGGCAGCAGGCGGCGAGGCAGGGCGGCGATCACGGCAACAGGGCGGCTTCGATATCGTCGAGGATCGCCTGGGCCGCCAGGGGCCCGTTGGCGCTGGTCCACAACTGACCATCCACCGGTACCACCCGGTCGTTGGCCACCGCCTCGAGGCGCTCGAAGGCCGGCGAGGTGCGCGCCGCTTCCAGGGCCTCCTGGCCGTCGGCATTGAGGGTGGCCAGGAACAGCCAGTCGCTATCGACCCGGGACAGGTTCTCCAGGCTCAGCGGGTCGCTGTGCACGCCGCGTTCGTTGACCAGGTCGCCGTCGCTGAAGGTCAGGCCGGTCGCCGCGAGCAGCCCACTGGCGAAGAGCCGCTCGGACATCACCAGGGGGCCCTGGGGCATCCAGCGCACCAGGCTCACTTCGCCGCCCACGTCGGCGTCGGCGAGCGCCTCGGCCAGCGCCTGGGCGCGCTCCTCCACCGCCTCGATGGCCGCCTCCAACTGGGCCTCGCGGCCCAGGGCCTGACCGTAGAGGCGGGCTTCGTGCTTCCAGTTATCGGCGGCCAGGGGGCGGGTGGGCGGCACCACGGTGG